>JBILWD010000033.1:0-18967 GCA_044370095.1 Opitutaceae bacterium
AGCCGGTCGCGATCACGCTCTCGGGGTTTTCGGGCTCCAGCTCGTCCCCGGCGATCTGCTCCCGGATGAAGCGGTCGAAGGGGCGGTCGGCATTGAAGGCCCGCACCACGTAATCCCGGTAGCGCCAGGCGTTGCCGCGGTCGTAATCGTTGGCGAAGCCCGCGGTGTCCGCGTACCGGACGACGTCGAGCCAGTGCTGCGCTATCCGCTCCCCGTGGTGCGGGCTGGCGAGCAGCCGGTCAACAGCCGCCGCGACGGCCGCGCGCGGGTCCGCGGCGTGGGCCCGCGTGAAGGCCGCGACGTCCTCGGGCGACGGCGGCAGGCCAGAGAGGCCGAGGCTGAGGCGGCGCAACAGCACCCGGGCCTCGGCGGCCGGGGCGGGGTCGAGGCCCAGCGCGGTGAGCTTCTCCTCCACGAAGGCGTCGACCGGGTGCGTGGCCCCGGCGGGCACGGCCGGCTTCCGCACGGGCTGGAAGGCCCAGAGGTCAGCCGGTTGGTAACGGCGCACGTTCCAGTCCGGGGAGAGTCCAGGGCTCGTCGTGACTGTGACCCCATCCTCCGCCGCCCACGCCGCGCCGCGGGTCCGGCGGATCTCGTCCTGTCGCGCCGCGTCGGGCCAGGGAGCGCCGCCGGCAATCCACTCCCGCAGCCAGTCGAGCTGATCGGGGGTGAACGCCTCGGACTCCTTGGGGGGCATCGCTTCCCAATCGCCGTGGTCGCGGCGCGCGGAGAGGTAAAGCGGGCTCTCGTCGGGGCGTCCCGCGACGACGGCGGGCTGCCCGCTGTCACCGCCCAGCAGCGCCTCGGCGCGCGTGCGCAGGTCGAGGCCGCCCTTGAGCTTGGTCGCGTCGCGGCCGTGGCAGGCGAGGCACTTCTCCTGCAGGAGGGGCGCGACCCGCCGCGTGAACAGCTCTTCCGCGCAGGCCCCGGTCTCCGCGGCGGGAGCGGCGGCCGCGAGGGCGGCGAGCAGGAGCAGGCGGGGCGGGGTCACGGGGAAGAAAAAAGGGAGGATGGCCGCTTGGGCAACGCCGCGCAAGGGAGTGCGTTCAACGGGCAAGCCACGGAATTCGCGCACGGGGCTACTCCCGCGCGGCGGGCGGCGGACGGATCGCCCCGGGGGGCGGCGGGGGCGGGCCGGGCACCACCTGCAGCGGGCGGCGGTTCCGCTGCAGCGCGGCATCGAACGCGCCGGCCGCGACCGCGAGGCGCTGCACCACCTCAGGGTGGCGGTCCGCGAGGTTCTCCTTCTCCCCGGGATCGGCTGCGAGGTCGTACAATTCCGGCGCGGCCAGCACCCGGTGCTGGGTCGTGAACAGCGCGGGCTGATGCTCCCACCACAGGCTCAGCGGACGCGGGTCCGGCGCGGCAATCCCCGCCAGCAGCAGCTTCCACCGCCCCTCGCGGATAGCCTGCGGCTGCAGGCCGAAGTAGTGGACCAGCACGCGTGGCGCGCCTCCGGTTACGGGGTCGGCCGTGAACCACGGCGACAGATCTCTTCCGTCGATGACCCGGTCCGTGGGCGGCGCCGCGCCCGCCAGCCGAGCACAGGTCGGGAACACGTCGAGCAGGGAGACCGGCTCTTCCACCACGCGCCCGGGCGTGATGCCGCTGGGCCAGCGCACCAGCAGCGGGACGCGGATGCCACCCTCCCACGTCGTGCCCTTGCCGGCGCGGAGGGGACCGTTGCTGCCTGCGAGGGAGCGGCCGGGGAACCGGGGTGCCTTGGCGGGTGCCTTCACCTTCACGGTGCCGTCCTTGCCCGCCACGGCGGCGTTGCCCCGCCCGCCCGAGGCCCCGTTGTCGCTCGAGAAAAACACCACGGTGTCCTTTTCGAGCCCGAGTTCCCGCAGGGTGTCGAGGATCGCGCCGGTGCTGGCGTCGAGCTCTTCCACGGCGTCTCCGTACAGGCCGCCCCGCGACTTGCCGGCAAACTCCGGCGAGGCGTACTGCGGGATGTGCGGCATCGTGTGCGGGAGGTAGAGGAGAAAGGGCCGGTCGCGGTTCGCCCGCAGGAAGGCGATGGCTCGTTCAGTGTAGCGGCGGGTCAGCGTCGACTGGTCGACGGGCGCCTCCACGACGCGCTCGCCGTCGATCAGCGGCAGCGGCTCGATCCCCATCACTTGGAGGAAGGGTTCCCCCACCGGCCAGTCGTTGGAGTCGTTGCTGTGCGGGACGCCGAAGTACTCGTCGAAGCCGTGGCGGCGCGGCCGGAACGGCTCGGCCCACCCGAGGTGCCACTTGCCGATGCACGCCGTCGCGTACCCGCGGGCCTTCAGGAGGGTCGCGAGCGTAAGCTCGGCTTGCGGCAGGCCGTGGCGCTCGGTCGGGAAGAGCACGTAGGGTAGGCCGGCCCGCGCCGGCAACCGGCCCGTCAGCAGAGCTGCTCGTGAGGGACTGCAGAAAGGCGCCGCGGAATAGGCGCTCGTGAACCGCACGCCTGCACGCGCCAGTTCGTCGAGCCGCGGGGTCGCGATCGTGCTGCTACCCTGAACGGAGAGGTCGCCCCAGCCGAGGTCGTCGGCGAGGATGATGACAAAGTTCGGGGGCCGCGTGGCCGCCGCGGCAGCGGCCGAGAGGACAAGCAGCAGCGCAAGCGCAGGGAGGGGTGACATCGGCGGTAGGGCGAGGCGGGAGGTTCGCCGCGCCTGCCCCGGCTGACAAGCCGGACACGGGTCAGGATGCGGCGGGCAGACTCTCCAGTACCGCACGCGCCCGGGCCTTGGCGGCCTCGTCGTGCTTCTCACGGGAGGGCATCTCCAGCCCTCGCTGGATCGCCGCGCGGGCCGGGCCGGGTTGACCCGCGCCCGCGAGGGCGAGGCCCAGTTCAAGGTGGTGCTTGAGCTGACCAGACTCGAGTTCGACCGCGCGCCCGAGGTGGCGCACGGCTTCCGCGTGCGACGCGCCGGGTAGCCCCCCGTAAAACAGCTTCACGACCAGCCGCGCCGTCCCGCCGAGCTCGGCGACCTCGTGGTGCCACCGGCCGAGGATGTGGTGCGCCCACGCGTAACTAGGATCGAGCGTCAGCGCCCGCTCCGCTTCCGCGCGCAGCTCGCGCGAGTAACGGACCTTGTCTCGCGTCCCGCTCAGCACCCCCAGTTTCCCCAAGCAGATCGCGACGGAGAGCACGTTTTCCGCGCGCCGGGGTTCGAGTTCCGCGGCGCGACGCGCGTGCACCAGCGCCTGCTCCACCGTCGCCCGTTGTTCCTCCCGCGTAGGCAGCTCGACCATCAGGTCCGAGTATTGGCGCGCGAGTTTCTGCCGGAGGAAGGCGTCCGCGGGTCGCGCCGCGACTGCTTCCTGAAAAAGAGCGAGGGCCCGCCGGGTATCCAAGCTGGCCTCCGCGGCCAGTGCCGCGCGCACGAGTTCGTCCGTCCCCTGGCCGGATTCCGCCCGGGCGTCCGCCAAACCGAGGGCGGCGAAGGCGAGCAGCGCTGGGAGGACGGATCGCATCTCGGCAAAGCATGGCGCGGCTCGCTCCGGGCGCAAGTGCTCGCGGAGCAGCGGCGCGCTCGACCGGTTTTCGCTTGGCGCGCCCGGGTGCCGTCGGTGAGGGTGGCCGAATGGCCGCCGCACCGATCCGTTATTACCACCGCGCCCGCGCCCGGGAGGAGATCGAGGAGATCTTCGGCGAGCGCTGGCTGCGCTTCGCCTATGAGCACCCCGTCGGCCGCCTCGCGGTGTGGCTGCTGGCCCGGCGGGTCCTGTTCTCCCGCTGGTATGGCTACCGGATGAGCCGGCCCGCCAGCGCCCGGCTCATCCTGCCGTTCATCGCGCGCTACAACCTCGACGTCGACGAGTTCGCGACCTCGCCCTTCCGCTTCGAGCACTTCAATGCGTTTTTCTACCGGGCCCTCCGCCCCGGCTGCCGTCCGCTGGCCCCGGGCGCAAACGTCGCCGTCCTGCCCGCAGACGGCCGACACCTGGTGTTTCCGGATGTCGAGGCGGCCGACGGTTTTTACGTGAAGGGCGCCCGCTTCTCCCTCGCGGAACTTCTCGACGACGCCGACTTGGCCGCCCGTTTCGCCGGCGGGGCGATGGTCATTTCCCGCCTCTGCCCGGTGGACTACCACCGGTTCCACTTCCCGGTGGCCGGCGTGCCCGGCGAACCGCGGCGCGTTCAGGGCTGGCTGTACTCCGTCAGCCCCATCGCCCTGCGCCGGCGCATCCGCTACCTCGTGGAAAATCAGCGCGAGGTCACCCTGGTGGAGAGCCCGACCTTCGGTCCGGTCGCGGTCCTCGAAGTCGGTGCGACCAACGTCGGCAGCATCTTGCAGTCGTTCGTCCCGGGACGCCCGGTAGCCAAGGGGGACGAGAAGGGGCTCTTCGCCTTCGGCGGTTCCTGCGTGATCACGCTGTTCGCCCGCGGCCGGATCCGGTTCGACGCCGACCTGGTCGCCCAGAGCGCCCGCCACCTCGAGACCTACGCGCGGATGGGCGAATCCCTCGGGACCGCGCCGTCGGCCTGATCCCGGGGTTCGCGGACTCGGGCAGGCTTGCCTCCCCGCGGGAGCGCTTTTCCCTGAGGAAACCTATGACCGTGCCTCGTGCCCTCCGCTCCCTCCTGCTGCTCGCGCCTCTCGCGGCGTTCGCCCAGTCCAACCCCGAAATCCTTTCGCCTGGCACGGTCCTCGCGCCCGACGGCGGGCCGCTTGAGGTGCGCCTCGTCGCCACCAACGCCTCGACCGCGTTCAATAACCTCTTCGCCACCTGGCGCATCCAGTTGGCGGGCCGCACGCTGACGGCCGCGCCTGCCTCGACGCAGACCGAGAGCGGCGAGACGCGCGTGACGCTCTCGTTCGGCAACGTCACCACCGCCGACTCCGGCTCGGTGGTCGTCTCCTACGTGCCCCCCGGTGGCGCCACGCTCTCCAGCCCCGCGTTTCTGCTGCGCGTGGTGGCCGGCGCCCCCGAGATCGGCACGCCGCCCGCCACCCAGAGCCTCGCCGCGGGTCGCCCCCTGCAGCTTTACGTCCTCGCCGGGGGCTCGGCCCCGCTGACCTACCAGTGGCAGAAGGACGGTGTCCCCATCAGCGGCGCTACGCGCTCGAGCTACCTGCGGACCAACCTGCAGGCCGCGGACGCCGGTGCCTACGCGGTCGTGGTCGCGAACGCCCAAGGTTCCGTCACTTCCGGCTCCGCCGCGATCACGGTCGTCTTGCCCGTTCCCCCGGTCATCACGACGCCCCCGGTGGCCCAGACGGTTACCGAGGGCGGGGAGGCGCGCCTGGCCGTGACCGCGACCGGACCGGCCCTCACGTACGCCTGGCGCAAGGAGGGCGTCGCGCTGCCGGGCGCCACCGCGGCGCAACTCGAGCTCCGCAACGTGCAGCTCTCCCAAGCCGGCGCTTACTCGGTCACGATCACCAACAGCGCGGGATCCGTCGAGAGCCCGGCGGTCCGCCTCACGGTTAACCGCGCCGCGAATCCTGGCCGGCTCGTGAACCTGTCGGTCCGCACGCCGCTGGCGGTCGCCGACGAGGTTTTGTCGATGGGTTATGTGGTCGGGGGTGGCGGTACCGCGGGCAGCAAATCGGTCCTGATCCGGGCCGTCGGCCCCGGGCTGACTGCGTTCGGTGTGGCGGGCGCGTTGCGGGATCCGCGGTTGGAAACCTACGCCGTGCAGGCGCGCACGGGCGGCAACGACAACTGGGGCGGCGGCGCCGCGCTCCGCGAGGCCTTCGCCGCGGTGGGCGCGTTTCCGCTGGCGAACGATTCCCTCGACGCCGCGCTCACCGCCACCGTCTCGCCGGGGGACAACTCGGTGCGAATTTCCGGCGCTGCTGGCGCCACGGGCGAAGTGCTCGCCGAGGTTTATGACCAGACCGCCGGTGCCGCGTTCGCCGCGCCCTCCACGCCCCGGCTGGTCAACGTTTCGGTGCTCAAGCCACTCGCGGCCGGGGAGACGTTGATCGCGGGTTTCGTGGTCGGGGGTGGGGCGGGCAAGCGCCTGCTGGTCCGCGCCATCGGACCCGGCCTCACCGCCGGCTTCGGGATCCAGGGCGCGCTCGCCGATCCCGGACTGGAGGTCTACCGGGGCCCGGTGGCCACCACCACCAACGACAACTGGAATGCCGCCGACGCCGCGGTCTTCGCCCAGGTGGGCGCGTTCAACCTCCCGGCCGGCAGTCGCGACGCGGCCGTGGTCCTCGACGTGTCGCCCGATGCGTACAGCGTCCAGGTGCGTAACCGTGCCGCGGGCGGGGGCGTGGTGCTGGTCGAGGTCTACGAAGTGCCCTGACGAAGGGGCGCGGACGCCGCGCACCTGGTGCCCGGGACAGGACTCGAACCTGCACACCTTACGGCAAAGGCTTCTAAGACCTTCGTGTCTGCCATTCCACCACCCGGGCGGGCTTGGGGAGGAAGTCTTTCCCCTTCCTCCGCCCCGCCGCAAGCGCCTAGTGGCCCGCTCGGCGGCTGACCCCGGGCGCGTCAAATCCGCGATGGCGTCGCCGGTGGGCCCCGGTTTGGCTTGGACTTTCCCGATGCCCCTCCTCCCTGTGTTGTGCCTCCTGCTGGCCGGCGCTGTGGCCGCCGCCGCGCCTGCCCCTGCGCGCCCCAACATCTTGGTCCTCCTCGCCGACGACCTCGGTTACGGCGACCCGAGTTGCTACAATCCCGAGCGCGGACGGATCCCGACGCCCCACATCGACCGCCTCGCCCGGGAGGGCGTCCGCTTCACCGACGGTCACGCCTCCTCCGCCGCCTGCTCGCCTTCCCGCTACACGCTGTTGACCGGTCGGTACCATTGGCGCACCCGGCTCCAGACGGGAATCGTCGACCTCTGGGAACGCCCGCTGATCGCGCCCGACCGCCTGACCATCGCCGGCCTCGCCCGCCGGCAAGGCTACCGCACCGCCGCCTTCGGCAAGTGGCATCTGGGCTGGGACTGGCCGCTCGAGCCGGGCGACCTGGCGTCCCTGCGTGGGCTCGGCGGACGCGCAGGTCGCTCGCGCGACCCGCTCATCACGGAGCCGACCGCGGAGCACCGGCGCGTCTGGTCCCGGGTTTTTTCCCAACCCATCGCGGGTGGTCCGATCACCCGTGGTTTCGAGCACTACTTCGGGACCGATGTCCCCAACTGGCCGCCCTACAGCTTCATCGCAGACGACCGCACGGTCGGTGTGCCCTCCACGCTGCTGCCTGCCCGGTTGATGGAAGGCTTCCGCGCCAGCTTCCAGGGGCCCGCGTTGCCGGGCTGGGAATTCGAGCCGGTGCTCGACACCACGATCGCTCGGGCGGAGGCCTACGTCGCCGAGCGCGCCCGGAGCGCCGAGCCGTTCCTCGTCTACGTCGCCCTCACCACGCCCCACACGCCCATTTCCCCCAGCCGCGCGTGGCAGGGTCGCAGCGGGCTTAACGATTACGCGGATCTGGTGATGGAGACCGATGACGCCGTCGGGCGCCTCCTTGCCGCGCTGGACCGCCACGGCCTCGCGCGCGACACGTTCGTGCTTCTCACCAGCGACAACGGCTACGAGACGGCGATCGGGATTAAGCCCCTCGAGGCGATGGGTCACTTCCCAAGCGGCCCCCTGCGCGGCTACAAGCGCGACGCGTGGGAGGGCGGCCACCGCGTGCCCTTCGTGGTGCGCTGGCCCGGGGTGGTCCCGGCGGGGCAGGTTTCCGGCGCGTTGGTGCACCAGGCGGACCTGATGGCCACGTTGGCCGACATCTGGGGCGCTACGCTGCCCGCCGACGCCGGCGAGGACAGCTTCAGCCTGCTTCCGCTCTGGCGGGACGGCCGTGCCGAGATCCGTCCCCACGCGGTCAGCTGCGGCGTGAACGGGCTGCAGGCGGTCCGGGAGGGTCCGTGGAAGCTGCTGTGCGGCCCCACGCCGCGACTGCATCACCTTGGGGAGGATCTCGCGGAGCAGCAGGACCGGGCGGCCGCCGAGCCGGCGCGCGTCCAGGCGATGCTCGCGCTGCGGGAACGCCTGATCACTGAGGGCCGTAGCACCCCCGGCCCGCGGCGCGAAAACGACGTTCCGGTGCGCCGTCTGCCCGGCGGGGGCTGATCAGTAGCCGGCGTCGGCGAGTTGCTGGCGCACTTCGCGGAGCGCCGGGGCCAGCTGCGTGGGTAGGTCGGTCCAGATCGGCTCGAGGGCGAGGCGATCGTTGTAACCCGCGCGGCGCAGCGCCCGGAGGTAAGGGCGGAAGTCTTCGCCGTGGGTGCCGGGAGCAGCGCGGTCGCGATTCTCGGCCAAGTGGGCGTGGCGGATGAGCGGGCCCACCGCCAGCAGGTCGTCGGGCGACTCCCCGTTGCGCAGCATATGGAAGAGGTCGACCAGCAGCTTCACGGCCGGGTGGTTCGCGCGCCGCACCGCCTCGGCACCCTCGCGCACGGTGTTGATTAGATTGCACTCACCGCGGTTGAGCGGCTCCACCACGATCATCACGCCCTGCTCCTCGGCCAGCGGGGCGAACTGGCGCAGCAGGTCCACGTACTGCTCGAAGGCGCGCGCGACGGGGAATCCTTCCGGCACCATCCGGGCGCCCGCGCTGCCGAATACGATGCGGGTCATCCCGATCTCGCGGCAGCGGCGGAAGACGGTGTGGGCGTAGCGGTCCAGCCGCTCGTAATCTAGATCGGGCCCGCTGCACTTGAGCGTCGCCGGGAGCAGGACGTTCGCCGCCGGCATCGGGAACCCGCAGCCGCGGAGGGCGGCGGCGTGCGGGGCGAAGGCGGCGTCAGGCGACTCCGGCAGGAGGAAGTTGACCACGTGCCCCTCGATGAAGTCGCATTCCGGGCGGAAGGGCAGGGCGGCCAAGGTCGCGGGATCGGTGCAGAAGCCGAGTTGCATCCCCGCGATGCAACCCGGCGCCACGCCGAAGGCACGGCGAAAAAGCGCTTGCTTCCCCCGGAGGCTTGCCGCTTCCTCGCCCTCCCTTGTTCGGGCTGTAGCGTAGCCTGGTAGCGCGCTTGCATGGGGTGCAAGAGGTCGTGAGTTCGAATCTCACCAGCCCGACCATTTCAAAAACCCCAACCCCCCCGGGTTTTTCGGCCCCGCCGACGTTCACCTCCGGAGACTTCGTCCCTCGCTTGACTATGCCTCCCCAGGTATATGAGTTTCGAGGTATGAATTTGTCCGAGCTGCGCACGTTGCTCGCTTCCCGGCCCACCGCCGCCCTCGAGCTGGTCTTTGACGATGGCGACACCGTCCCGCCCTCGTTCCACGTCACCGAAGTCGGCCACGTCACGCGGCGCTTCATCGACTGCGGCGGCACCCGCCGGACGACCGAATGCTGCCTGCTCCAGGTCTGGGTCGCGGAGGGAGATCCGGAACATCGGCTCCCCGCGGGCAAGCTCCTCGATATTCTCCGGCTGGCCGACGATTTGCTCCCTTCCGCGGCGCTGCCGGTCGAAATCGAGTATGAGGGCTGCGTCCTCTCGCACTATCTCGTTGCCGCGGCGGAGGCCGCGCCCGGGCTCATCCGGCTGCGGTTGGAGGACAAGCACACCGATTGCCTCGCGAAGGAGGCCTGCGGGCTTTCGCCCGCCGGCGCCTGCGGCCCCGGCTGCTGCTAAACGCCCGTGGACCTGATCGCGATCTACGAGTGCCTGTGCGACCGCACGCGGCTGCGGTTGCTCCACCTGCTGTTGGACGGGCCGCTCTGCGTCTGCCACTTCCAAGAGGTGCTGGGCGCGGAGCAGGTGAAGGTCTCCAAGCACCTCGCTTACCTGCGCCGCCATCGCCTCGTGGTGGCAGACCGGGCCGGCAACCGCCGCGTTTACCGCCTCCCGGAGGCGAGGCCTGCTGCCTTGGCCGCGAACCTCGACTGCCTGCGGACCTGCGCCGCGCGCGATCCGCTTCTCCGCGCCGACACCCGCCGCCTGCGCGCCCTGCGCGCTCGGCTAGGCCCCGAGGCCTTTGCCTGCGCCGCGCCGGCCGCCCGGCCTGACTGAGCCCCCTTCTTCGCTGATGAGCTCCCCGGCCCCCGCCCGGCTCGATTTTTTCGAGCGCCACCTCACGCTTTGGGTACTCGCCTGTATGGGTGCCGGCCTCGCCCTCGGCCGGCTGCTACCGGAGCTCACGGCCCAGCTTTCCGCGCTGGAATTTGGCCGTGGCTCCCACGTCAACGCCCCGATCGCGATTTTGATCTGGCTGATGGTGGGGCCGATGATGCTGCGGATCGACTTCTCGGCGCTCGCCGGGGTCTGGCGCCGTCCCGCAGGTATCGGTGTGACCCTCTTCGTCAATTGGCTCGTGAAGCCGTTTAGCATGGCGCTGCTGGCTTGGCTCTGTCTCCGCGTGGTCGCGGCCGACGGCCTGGGCTGGATCTCTGTCGAGGCGGCGCGGGATTACACGGCGGGACTGATCATCCTCGCGGCGGCCCCCTGTACCGCGATGGTGTTTGTCTGGAGCCAGCTGACCGACGGCGATCCCGCCTACACCCTTGCTCAGGTCGCGCTCAACGACCTGATCATGGTCTTCGCCTTTGCTCCCCTCGTGGCGCTGCTGGTTGGGGTCAGTGGGGTGGCGGTGCCGGGCGCGGTGCTGCTCACCTCGGTGCTGGTCTTTATTGTAGTCCCCCTCGCTGCCGGAGCGGCCGCCCGCCTTCTACTGGTGCGCTGGCGCGGGGAGGAATGGCTGGCCCGCCGCTTCCTGCCGGCCTGCCGCCCGGTGACGCTCGGTGCGCTGTTGGCCACCCTCGTGCTGATCTTTGCGTTTCAGGCGGGTAACCTCCTCTCGAATTGGACTGCGGTGCTGCTGATCGCCGTGCCGATTCTGATCCAGGTCTACCTCAACTCGGGCCTGGCCTACCTGCTGATGCGGCGATTTCGGGTGCCCCACGCGGTCGCCGCTCCCGGGGCGCTGATCGGGGCGAGCAACTTCTTCGAACTCGCGGTCGCGGTGGCGATCACCCTCTTCGGCCCGGCCTCGGGCGCCGCCCTAGCGACGATTGTCGGGGTGCTCGTCGAGGTGCCCGTAATGCTCTCGGTCTGCCGCGCCTGCGTTGCCAGCCGGGCTTGGTACGCGCGTGGCGCCACCCCTGCTTCCTCCCCGTGAAACCCACCGTCCTTATCCTCTGCACTGGAAACTCCTGCCGCAGCCATTTGGCCGAGGCGATCCTGCGCGCTACCGCCGGCGACCTCGTGGAGGTCCAGAGTGCCGGTTCCCGGCCGGCCGGCTACGTTCATCCGCTTGCGGTACGAGTGCTCGCGGAGATCGGCCTCGATGCCTCCGGTCACCGCTCTAAGCATCTCGACGAGTTCCGCGACCGTCCGATCCACACGGTGATCACCGTCTGCGGCCGGGCGGACCAGGTTTGCCCGTTGTTTCCGGGGCAGGTGCAGCGCTACCACTGGGGTTTCGATGATCCCGCTGAGGCCCGGGGCACCGAGGAGGAGGTCCTCACCGTTTTTCGCCGCGTGCGTGATGAGATCCGGCGCGTGTTCGGCGCCTATGCCGCTGGCCTGCGCGACGCCCGCCCGAGCGGCTCCCACGGCGCAGGCTCCTGAGTCGGGGCCCGGGCTACCCCGAAGGGCGCGCGGCGGGTCCGCGGCGAACCGTTCTCAGAACCACTGGAACTTTTCCGGCACGTAAACGGTATCGAACGCCTGCAGCCGGAACTGCTCGGTCGCCTTGCCATCCATCACGGCCTTGAGGTTCACCTTGTAGGTTTTGCTCACGCCGTCGACGTTCCGGATGATGCTGATTTCCTTCATATTGGCCCGCTGGACGTCGAACCCGCCCGCCTCCATGACGGCCTCGAAGGCGGTCACCGCCCGCTCGAGCTGCAGTTTGCCCGGCTTGAGGACGGCACCGGTCACGAAAACGGAGAAGGTTGAGGTGACGACGGAAACCTTAACGTCCTTGGTCACGAGGTGCGGCGAGTAAAGTTTAACGAGCTCCTTCTCGAAGTCCGCCGGAGTCAGGCCCGCCGCCTTTACTTCCCCGATGATCTCGAGGTTGATGCGACCGTCGCGCCGGATGGCTTGCGAGTTGTCGAGGTTGGGAGATCCCGGGAAGGAAATCTTGAGCACGTCGCCCGCGGTGAGCACGAGCGGGTCGAGGTCGTCATTGGCTCGGGCCTTCGGGGCGGCGGGTCCGGCGCAGCCGACGAGGAGCGTCAGGGCGAGGGTGGCGCAAGCCATGGCAAAACGAGAGAGAAGCGTGTTCATATCAGAAAGGGCCGGCGGTCGGAGTAGGTCGGGAGAACGTCTGCTGGTTTTCCCCCAGATGAAACGTGCTGCAACGATCTTTCAATACGGATAATGCTTAGGTTCGGTCCGTAGTCGAGCCGCGGGCCGAACGGTGCTCGAGGCTGGACCCGTGTGCCGGACCAAGAGAAGAGTGGGGGATGAGGGTCGCAGCTCAGTTTGCCCGGAAGTTTGGGAGCGCCTTGGGGGCGATCGTCCTCACGCTCACCCCGCTTGCCGCACAGGAGACGGCGGTGACCGCGCGTGCTGGCGCTACCGTCACGCTAACCGCCACTGCCGACGGCGCCGCCCCCCTCCAGTACCAATGGAGCTTTGCTGGCCAGACACTGACGGGGGCGACGAACGCTTCCCTGGTCCTAGAGCGCGTGCACGCCCGGCAGGCGGGCCGCTACGGCGTGCGGGTCGTGAATGCATTGGGTAGCGCAGTGGCGACGCCGGTCGCCCTCGCGATCGACGCCTCCTCGCTGCTGCCGTTGGCGTCGGTGCCTGACCGGGTGGTGGCTGGTGGCACCCTCGCCCTTAGCGCCGCATTGCCGGCGCCCGCGGACGCCCGGTGGCAGTGGCTGCGGGATGGGCAGCCCATCGCCGGCGCCACGAACTCCGTCCTGATCGTGCGTCCCGCGGCGGCTGCGGGTTACCAACTGAGGCTCACCACCGGGGGCCGGGAAGAGTTTTCCGCCGAGGTCAGGCCGCGGACCGGGTCCGCGCCCCGGGGCTTGGCCAACCTGTCGACCCGTGGCCTCGTCTCGCCGGAGGCCGCCCTGATTGGCGGGGTGGTGATCCCGCCAGATTGGTCCCGCACGCTGCTCATCCGCGCCGTGGGTCCCGGCCTCGCCGCTTTTGGGGTCGCGAATCCGCTGGCTCAGCCGACCCTGCGCCTGCGCGATGCCGCGGGGCGGCTGCTCGCCACCGAGGCAGGCTGGACCGGTGCGGCGCGGTCCGCGCTGGCGGATGCCGCCGCGGCGGTGGGCGCTTTCCCGTTGGCCTCGGCCGACGTCGCGATGCTGCTTACCCTCCCGCCCGGGGCTTTCACCGTGGAGGTCGCCGCGGTCGGCGCTGCGCGCGGCGAGGCTCTGCTAGAGGTTTATGACGTGCCGTGAGGTGGCCCGCGCCCCTGTGATAAATCCGTAAACTTCACCCCAACCAGCATTTGGGATTTCTATCCGGCAACGTTTGCCATCCGCTCCCCATCCCGCCCGTGAACTTCCAGCGTCCTTTCCGCCCGCTCCTTCTCCCCGCCTTGCTCCTTGTTGGCGTGGCCTCGGCGTTGCGCGCTCAGGAGGCGGTGGCCGTCGCGCCCGGACGGAGCGTCACGCTCACGGCGGAGGCCGGGGGCACTCCTCCTTTTACTTACCAGTGGTTCAAGAACGGCACTTCCGTGGCGGGCGCCACTTTGGTCACCTACCAAATCCCGGTGGCCGCTGCGGCGGACTCGGCTCCGTACACGGTTCGCGTGTCCAATGCCAGCGGCAGCACCACTTCGCCCGCGGCCAGCATCTTTGTTGGCACCGCGCCCCAGATCACCACCCAACCGGTGGGCCAGACGGTCGCCCTGAATGGGTCCGTCTCCTTTAGCGTGGTCGCGACCGGGGATCCGGCTCCGACCTACCGCTGGCGGCGCGATGGCGTCGTGATCAACGGGGCCACCCGCGCCACCCTTAACCTGCCCGGCCTCACGGGTTACGACGAGGGGAGTTACACCGTTGAAGTCTCGAATGGGACGCTCATCCCGGCCCAGACGATCGTGAGCAATCCCGCGGTGCTTACCGTCCAGCGGCTCGCGCAGACGATCAGCTTCGCCGCGCTCCCTGCGCGCACCAATCAGGACCTACCCTTCACCGTCGCGGCGACCGCCTCCAGCGGCCTGCCCGTCACCTTCAGCGTGGTCAGCGGCCCGGCGACGGTGTCCGGCTCCACCGTGACCCTAACCGGCGCGGGCACCGTGACGTTGCGGGCGAGTCAGGCGGGCAGCTTTGAGTACGCGGCCGCGACCCCCGTCGAGCAGTCCTTCGCGGTCTCCATCGTCCGGGTGGCCCAGACGATTACTTTCGCCGCTCTGCCGGCGAAGACTTCCTTGGATGCCCCGTTCGCGCTGACTGCCACCGCTTCCTCCGGGCTCGCGGTGAGCTACACCAGCGCCAACGTCGCGGTGGCCACGGTCAGCGGCAGCACGGTGACCTTGGTCGGCGAGGGCTCCACGGTGATCACGGCTCGGCAGGCCGGGGACGCGAATTTCCTGACGGCGCCGGACGTGACCCAGACCCTCGTGGTCACGCGCGGCCTGCGCGCGCAGACGATCGCCTTCGAGCTCCCGCCCTTCGGCCAACTTGGGATCGTCCCGGCTGGCGCCGCGGTGACCCTCACGGTCTCCGCGGAGGGAGGCGCCCCCTTCACCTACGAGTGGCGCAAGGACGGCGCGGTCGTGGCCGGGGCCACGGCGGCGACGCTGGCCCTCGCGAACTTTTCGGCGGCGGAAGCCGGTGCCTACACCGCGCGCGTGACCAATCCGCAGGGCACCGCGGAATCCGACGTGGCCAAGCTGAAGCTTGGCAGCCCGCAAGTCCTAGTGCCGCTCACCGTGAAGTCCGTCGGCGACGCGCCCTTCACCTTGGACGCCACCGCCTCCTCCGGCTTGGCGGTCACCTTCACCAGCTCGAACCCGGCGGTCGCGACCGTCGCGGGCCGCGTGGTGACGATCGTTGGGGAGGGCGTAACCAACCTGATCGCGAGCCAGCCGGGCAACCTCGATTACCATCCGGCGGCGAACGTCTCGCGGGAGCTGCGGGTCAGCAACCGGGTGCCCCAAACTCTCCAATTCGCTGGGCCCGCGGACCAGGCGTTTACGACCGCGCCCCTGACCCTTGCGGCCAGCGCGACCTCGCGCCTGCCGGTGGCGTTCACCGTCGTCTCCGGACCCGCGACCGTGGACGGCTCCACGCTGACCCTCACGGACGCCGGGCTGGTGACCGTGCGGGCGACTCAGGCCGGTAATGTAGACATCGCCGCGGCGACCCCGGTGGAGCGCTCGTTCAACGTCACGACGAACTTCCTCGCGTGGCAGTCCGCCCGCTTCACGGCGGAGGAGCGGGCTGGTCCCGCCCGCAGCGGCCCCAACGCGGTCTACGGTCTCGATGACCTGCCGAATCTGGTGAAGTACGCGCTCGGCCTCCTGCCCAAGGTGAATGTCACCGCGGAACGTCCCGCACTCACCGAGGATGGCACCCGCTGGGTGTTCACCTACGAGCGGCCAGAGGGCAACGCGCTGGGCAGCGTCCAGTACGCGGTCGAGGTTTCGACGAATCTGCGGGATCCTGCCGCCTGGTCCGGCGCCGGGCTGCTGAACGAACAGGTCTCCAGCGTGGGCGGCAAGGCTCGCTGGCGGGCGACCTATCCCCTCCGCTCAACGACCAATCCCGCCGGCGCGCGCGTGGCGGCGTTCCGGCTCCGGGTCACCACTCCCGAGGGCACCGCGTATTCCCCGGTCCTCGCCGGGATGACCCAGGAGTTGCCGGTGGGGCAGACCACCGCGCTCTCGTTCCCGCTCTATCCGGTGCCTACCTCGGCCGCGCTGATGGCGCGCCTGACGGATACCGGTCCCAACTTTATCGAGGCTTCCGGTGCGGGCTGGACCGCCGCGACCTTGGGTGACGGCTTGCAGCCGCACTACGTGCGGATCCGCAGCGGCGCTTCCGCCGGGCGCGTGCTGCCGGTACGGTCCGCGGTCGGCGCGGAGAATCGCCTGGTGCTGGACAGCGGCGGTCTGCCGCTGGCACGTAGCGGAGTCACGACGGGGGCTGCGGGCGATGCCTTCGAGGTGCTGGCCGCTCAGACCCTTTCCGGTGCCTTCAACGCGGTGGCTTTGGCGGCGGGGAGTACCGCGGCTGGGGCCGATCAGGTACAGATCTGGAGCGGGGCGACTTGGCTCTCTTTCTACAAACACGCCACGCGCAACCGCTGGGAGGCGGAGCACGATGCGGCGGGTACTCCCGGGCGTGACGCGTACGCCCTGCGGCCCGATCGCGGCCTGCGCGTGCGTCGCGGCAACACGGGCCCGGCGGTGCTGTACGTGCATCACGCGGGCCGCGTGGCGGATACCGCGGTGCGGATCGTACACGACCGGCCGGGCTCGACCTTCGTGGCCCTCGGGTTGCCGGTGGACGCCACCTTGGCCTCCATCGATCCGGGATTGGGCGGCGGCGTGGCGGGTGGTTGGCGCACGGGGGCTTCGCCCGCCTTGGCCAGCACCACCGCGGACTTGCTGATGGCGTGGAATCCGGGCGGCAACGGCTGGACCACCGCATACAAAAACACTGGCACCGCACGCTGGGAGGAAGCGCGCGATGGCGCCCAGCTGGTGCGCGACGAGCTGGTGATTCCGGCCGGCCAGCCCTTGCTGGTCCGGCGGGTAGGGGAGGCGGGCGCGCAGCTCATCGCCGTGCCCCTGCCTTATTCGGTTGCCCGCTGACGGCTGGCGGCCGCCCCCGGCGGTCGGTTGCCTTCCGGGCTTTCCCGAGGGATCGGGCGCGCTCCGCTGGCCCAAGGCGGCGTGCGCGGAGGTATTTTTGAGCGGCGGTGATGGCGGAACGCGCCGGGAGGATCGCGATCGCCTCGTCTTCGCTGCGTCCCGGCTCGCGCTTACGCCCGGCGGCTGGGGGCGGTACCCCAGCGCTTCCAGTCGTGGAATCACGTAGTTCCAAGGGCGCAACTTTACCTACGCAAAAATATGATAAATAGAGGCTTACGGAGTTTTATTCAAAACTAGGTCAAAGACGGCGCCCGCGCGCTCGCCGCTAGACGCGGCGTGGGCAACCGACGACGACAAGGGCGTGAACTCACCGCTCTTCGCTGCTTCCGGCCTCCGTCTGCTCGCGTCGCTTGTGTTGGCCCTGTCCGGGGTGAACTGGCTGGCAGCGCAGGGTGCGGCGGTCGTGCTCGACACCTTCGGCCCCGCTAGCCTCGGCGGAGTGGTCCCAGGTTCGAGCTGGGAGGGGCAAGTCACGCGCGAGGGGGATGCGCTCGTCGTGGCGGGCACGGCGCGGGACGACAATGGCTGGCAGGCGCGGGGCTTGAACGTGAACGCCAGCGGGATGACCGCTCTGGCGGTGACCGGCTACCGCTTGGCCGGCAACGCGGCGGGGTTGCTGGTGATCGAATTGCAGGATGCCGCGCTGAACACCGCGGTCTTTTCGGCTCCGTTGAGCGCCCTAGGCACCGCCTCCACGACGGTCCGGATGCCGCTGCAGGCGTGGCCCGCTGGCTTTGATTTCACGCGCGTCACGGGCTGGTCCATCGGTGGCGGCGTGCCGCCCCCGGGCAACGACGCCTTCCGAGTCGTCCTTGAGCATCTGGAACTGAGTGCGCAGGGCGGGCCGATCGTGGCCGCCTTGCCCGTCATCACGGTGCCGCCGGTCGATCAGGCCGCGCCCTTGGACGCGGAGGTGCGGTTTATCGTCGCCGCGACGGGCCATCCGGAACCGACCTTCCAGTGGCGTCGCGAAGGTCGTCCGATCCCCGGCGCGACGGGCGCGGTGGTGACCGTGACGGTGACCGCGGACACCGTGGGCCAATACTCGGTCGCGGTGCAGAATAGCGTGGGCTCGGTGCTCAGCGCGCCGGTGCGGTTGAGCGTCGGTACTGGCTCTGCGGGGGGAGTGATTGCGGGTACGGGTTCGACTGGGGGTTCGGGTGCCGCTCCGAGTGGCGGCACGACGCTCACCCCAGGCGGTTCGACGACGAGTCCGGGTGCCAGCACGACCGGTGGCGGTGGGCTCACCGCAGGCGGTTCGACGACGAGTCCGGGTGCCGGTACGAGTTCCGGCACGTTGCTCACCGCGGGAGGTTCGTCTACGGGTCCGGGTTCCACCACGAGTGGCGGTTCGTCGCTCACCCCAAGCGGGGCGACGGCAGGCACTGGGTCCGGGTCGACGCTCACTGCGGGCTCCGGGACGACGGGCGGGACGGCAGGAACCGGCGCCGACCAAGGCGTCGAGAACCCGGCGGCCGGGGTCGGCTCCGTGGCGGGCGCCTACTTCGGCACGTTGCCGGACGGCGGCGTCTGGGCCCTCAACGTTCGCGCGGACCGGCGCGGGATGTTCCTCGCCCACTTCCCGGCCACCGGCACCGCCGCCATCACCGAGGTAACCCTCGGGGCGGATAATCGTTTTCAGGTCACGGGCACGACCCTCGCGCCGCGTAGCGTGGTCGCGGCCGCGCCCGGTTCGCCGGCGACCGCCTCGGCCCCGGTCAGCTACACGCTGCGGGCCCAGGTGAGCGCGGAGAGCGCTACCGGCGAACTCCTCGGTTATAGCCTCGCCGCCCCGGCCGATCGCGGGCCGCTGGCCACGGCGGGCCTCTATCGCGCGCCGGCCCTCTACACCAATGAAGGCAGCACGCACGTGATCATCGGGCCGAGCGGACGCGTCTTCGCCGTGACCACCTCGGCGCAGACGGTTGACGCGGTGTCCGGGACCCTTGCGGCAGAGGGCGGCTTCCGGGCGGTAACCCGCCAGGGCGCGGAGGTTACCCTCGGCCTCAATGCGGCCACCCGCGCCCTTACACTTGCCTACGCGGCGTCCGCCGATGCCCAGACAATCCTCTTCCACGGTCTGCGCGATACCGAGGTCGCGACCGCGGCGCTGGCCAATCTTTCCATCCGCACCCTCGCAGGCGCGGAGGAACAGAGCTTGGTCGCCGGGTTTGCGGTGGCGGGCGGCAGCAAGTCCGTCCTCGTGCGTGGCATCGGGCCGGCGCTGGCGGAATTCGGGGTCGAGGGAGTCCTCGCTGATCCCCGCCTGGAACTGCGGC
>JBILWD010000034.1:0-18753 GCA_044370095.1 Opitutaceae bacterium
GCGGGCGGGCGCGCGTCGAAGACGTTCGTCACGCCCACGGTGACGGACGTCTTGCGGAATCCGCGGTAGGTCACGGACGGGCTGACGATCGTGAACACGTTTTCGCCCCAGCCGGCGGCGGTCCAGTTGTCGTTGAAGTACTTCCCGACCACATCGGCCACGACGCGCGCGCTCCACGCCTGGTGACTCCAACCGAGGCTGTAGTTGTAGCGCCACTCGACGTCGAAGGCCAAGCCGGTGTTATCAAAGAAGCCGCCGCCGGTGCCGGCGTCGGAGCCCTTCTTGAGGACCTGACTCGCGGTCGCGTCGAAGGTGAAGCTGCCGAGGCGGGTGTTGCGGAGACCGTAGCGCAGCCCGTAGTCGAGGCCGCGGTACAGCTGGAAGCCCAGATTCCCGGAAATGGTGCCGATGCGCGTGATCCGTCCCGGCAGGCCGTCCGCGCCGGTCGGCTCGCGGGTGATCTTATCTGGGAACAGCCGCCGCCCCTCCGCGCTCAGCAGGTAGGAGGCGCCGAGCGAGCTGATCTGGTTGCGGATCTTCACGTCAAAATAGTCGACGCTGAAACTCAGCCCTTTGACCGCCGGCACCTCGAAGACGGCTCCGGTGTACTGCACCTTGCCCTCCTCGGGCTTCAGGTCGGGGTTGCCGCCGACGGTCGAAGGCATCTGACGCGCGGCGTCGAGCGGGCGTAGCGGGTCGAGGAAGGCAGTGGTGGTCACGGCGCTCGACTGCGGGGCGTAGAGCTGGCCGAGGTCCGGGGCCTTGAACGATTCCGAGTAGGAACCGCGTAGCAGGACGCTGAGCAACCGGTTGGCGGGCGGGCGCAGCTTGGCGGCCACCTTGGGCTTGGTGGTCGCGCCGAAGTCACTGTAGCGCTCGTGCCGCAGCGCGAGTTGGACGTCCAGCCAGCGCTGGACCGGCGCGGACAGCTCGGCGTAGGCCGAGTGGCTGTCGCGGCCGCCGCGGTATGGGGTGGTGGCGGTGAAGCCGATGAAGTTGTTCGGCTCGGGATTTGAGCTCAGCTCGTCGTGGCGGAACTCGTAGCCCGCGGCGACGCCGGGCTCGCCGCCCCCCTGCCAAGGCAGGCGCCGGAGCGTGCCGCTAACGCTGGCGTCGAAGCTGAGGCTGTCGATCTTGCCGTCTAGGCCCCGCGAGCGGGTGTACAGGGTCCGCTCAAGGTCCGGGTTTTCCGACGGGCCGAAGGGGTTCCAAGCGGTCGCTCGGGTGGTGCCGTTGAGGGCTGCCTGCAGGTCGGACGCCTTGATCAGATCGGTGTCCCGTGTGGTTTCGTTCTGCGCGTAGCTGACGCCCGTTTCCCAACTCCAGCCGCCCGCCGCGGTACCGCGCAGGCCCGCCACGGTCGAGAGGGTCGTGCTGGCGACTTCGCGCTTCGGGAGGTAACGGCCGCGGAAGACGTAGGGGAAGGAGGTCGACGTCGGCGTGAGCGAGAGCCCGGTGGGATTGTACGGGTTGCTTGCGGGGAGGGTAATGCCGGCGAGGGAGTTGGTGAAGCCGTACGGCTGGAGGTCGTAGTGGGTGAGGCTGCGGCTGTAGAGGACGTTGGCGAAGCCGGTGACCCACGGCTGGAACCGGCGCACCAAGCTCGCGTAGGCGCCGCCGCTCTCGCTCGCCGGCGCGAGCATCGTGACGTTCGCGAAGTCTTGTCGGTTCTCGTTGGTGAAGGCCACCGTCGACGTGCCCACGTAGCGAAAGCTAGCCTTGGTCGGGTTGGCCACGCCGTCGGGCCCCTGGACGATGTACAACCCCGCCGCGGTTCCGAGCCCCGCCGCCGTCGCCTGCGCCGCAGTGAGGCTGAGGTACGAAGGGTGGTAGATCGTGCTGTTCTGGTTAATGCCCTTCTGGCCGAGGTAGCGGTAGTCGGTGGTCTTGACCCCGTAATCCTTAATGAAGCTGGAATTGCGGGCCTGGACGGTGAAGCCGCCCGTGATTTCCCAGCCGTCGCGGGACAGGCCGCTGAACACGCTCACGGTACGGCGCAGGGTGTCGTGCCCGAAGGTGTTCGCGAGGGTCACGTCAACCGAGGAGCCCTCGTAGTTCTTCTTCAGGATCAGGTTGAACACGCCCGTGATCGCATCCGAGCCGTAGATCGCGGAGGCGCCGTCCTTGAGGTATTCGACGCGCTCGATCGCCGAAGACGGGATGCTGTTGAAGTTGAACACGGTCTGCGGCGTGCCGCTGGCGCTGTTGGTCAGCGCGTAGGGGATGGCGCGGCGACCGTTGACCAGCGACAGCACGCGGTTGGAGCCGAGGCCGCGCGGATTGATGGTCGCTGCCCCCGTGATGAACGCGCCCGTGGTGAACTCGGAGACGCCCGTCGAGTTGTTGTAGGGCAGGCTCTGCATGAACTCCCCGAAGGTCGCGTAGCCCTTATCCTCGATCGCCGCGGCGGTGAAGGTGACGACCGGCGCGACCGTCTCGTAGTCGAGGCGCTTCACGCGGGAGCCGGTCACCTCGTAGGCCTCGAGCTGCTGGGGCGCGCCGGCCGCAGGGGTGCCGCTCGCGGGGGTGCCGGGAGCCTGGGCGAAGGCCCCGGTGCCGAGCGCAAGCGCCGCGAGGACGGCGCGGACGGGGGAGGCGGAGGTCGGGTGGTTTGGCATGGTGGCGCGGGGGTGGGCCTCAGCGCGGCCGCGGACGGCCCCGATGGCAAAGAAAATGCGCTGGGTGGGGCGGGGCCAAAAAAACGCCGCCGGCCCGGGGGGGCGCGGCGGCGTGGGAGTGAGGGCGGCGCGAGGCCGCTGGATTAGAACGTCTTTGCCACCGACAGGTAGGCCCAGCGCGGCAGGAAGTTGTTCACGCGCTCGGCGTAGCCGGTCGAGAAGCTCGTCGCGGGCGGCAGGCGGTCGAACAGGTTGTTGATCCCGATCGTGGCGCGGATGCCGCCCCCGAACGCGCGACTGTACTGCAGGTCGGTGGTAACCTGCTGCTTGATGAAGAGCAGGCTTGGGGCCGTGTCTTGGAACCCGCCGATGTAGTTCACGCTGAGGGCGGCGGAGGACTGCTTGCCGGTCCAGAGCAGCGAGGCATCGCCGCGCCAGCGCGGGATCTCGTAGAGCCCGACGGTCTCGACCTGGGGCAGGTCGGGGCGCGTGCGGAGCGTCTGCGAGTTGATCAGCGTAGCGGCGGCCCGGGTGGTGAAGCGGCCGAAACGCGTGGCGGGCAGGCGGTACTCCGCCGCGAAGTCGACGCCCTCGGCGCGCGTGCGGCCGTAGTTGCCCAGTACCGAGCGGATCTCGCGCAGCTCGCCCGGGAGGTTGTTCGCGGTGTCGGCCGCGGTCGGGGCGGCGCGGATCACCGCTTCCGGGAACAGGGTCGGGTTGGCGAGGATGATCGCCGGGGTGGCGGCGGCGCCGATCCGGTCCTTCACCTCGACCGTGTAGAAGTCGACCGAGAGCGAAAGCCCCTTGAGGAAGCGGGGGTTCAGCTGCACGCCGACGTTGGTCGCGGTGGACTTCTCGGGGGCGAGCAGGGGATTGCCGCCGGAGCGCACGATCCGCTGGCCGGTGCCGCTGTCGTTGGCCGTCGCGCCCGGTCGGCCGAAGCGCAGCGGATCAGGAATGTTGAAGCTGATTGCCACCGTCTGCGGCAGGTACAGTTCCGCGAGCGCCGGGGCGCGGAAGCCCTTGCCCCACGAGCCGCGGAACGTGACCTGCTCGGCCACCGGCTGCCAGCGCAGCCCGAGGCGCGGCACCGTAGTGTCGCCGACGCCGTCGTCCGAGAACTGCTCGCGGCGCACGGCCGCGTTGAGCTCGAGGGCGTGGAACCCGGCGATGCGCTGCGCGGGAGCCGTCAGGGGGACGGAAACCTCGGCGTAGGCGGCGCCCACGCGGCGGTCGCCGCGCGCCCGCGGGACCGGGGCACCCTGGTTCAGGAGTTGCACCTGCGTGCGCTCGTCGTGGAAGATCTCCTCGCGCCCTTGGACGCCGAAGGCGAGGGCGGCGGGACCAGCGGGCAGGGTGAACGCGCTGCCCGTCACGCGGCCGTCGAAGGCCGTGAGCTCGGTCCGCGCGTCGCGGGTGACGCCGCCCTCGAGGGCGGCTAGGGTCGCGGGGTTGTTGCGAATCGTGGTGCCGTTGGCGAAGAGGTTCAGGGCCGTCGCGCGGTTCGGATCGGCGAGGGCGGCGTTGACCTTATCCTGGCCGGGGAAATTGCGGAGCGTGAGCCCCGTCTTCGCGCGGTTCCAGGTGAGGGCGGCGTCCCAGTTCCAGCCGCGGCCGAGTTTGCCGTCGAGGCCGGCCACCACGCGCTCCATCCGGCTGCGGGTGGTGGTGAGGCGGTCGCCCAGCTCCAGGAAGCGGAAGAACATCGTCTGGGTGTTGTTGGAGACGAGGGTCGCGCCGAACGGGTTGAAGGGATTGCTGGCCGGCAGCGTGATCGTGTTGAGGGTCGAGATCGGGGCGGGCGAGAGGCCCTCGACGTTGCGGTTGTCCTGCCAGCCGAGCTCGAAGAACGCGCCGAGGCGGTCCGAGGCGTCGTGGCGAGCGGTGATCACGACGCCGCGGCGCTCGGCCTCGCTTTGCGGGCGGATGGCGGCGTTGGCGTCGAACGTGTTCTGGGTCTGTAGTTGGCGGGTGAAGGTGGCGTTGGGGCCGGGGGCGGCACGATCGACCGTGAAGGTGCGCGCAGCGTTGGCGGTGCCCGCGGGGATCACCTGGCCGGTGATGGGGTCGGTGCCGCCGATCGGCGCGAGGAACGAACCCGGGGTGTTGCTCGCCAGCAGCAGCTCGCGCTTCACCGGCTGGGGAAACTCGCTGAAGAGGAACTCCTCGCGGCGGAACCAATCAGCGATGATCGAGAGCGAGGTTTTGCCCTCGCGGGTGCCAGTGCTGAACGAGCCGCGCAGGGTGGGGGCGCGGATGCCGCCGGTGAAATCACCGTAGCTGAGGTTCAGCGCGCCCTGCCGCAGGTCCTGGCGCAAAATCACGTTGACCACGCCGGCGACCGCGTCCGCACCGTACACGGCGGAGGCACCGTCCTTCAGCACGTCGACGCGCGCGATGGCGGCGACCGGGATCATATTCATATCCACGAACTGCTCGGTGCCGAGGCCGGCGGCGCTGCCACCTTGGCCGAGGGGCGCGAAGGTGACGCGGCGGCCGTTGATGAGCACGAGGGTCGAGTTCACGCCGAGGCCGCGCAGGGAGATGGCGGCCGTGCCGGGGGAGGAGGTGTTGACCCGGTTTTCGGCGAAGCCGCCCGCGCCGATCTCAGGGATCTTGCGCAGGAGGTGCATCAGGTTGGTCTGGCCGGAGGACTCGATCTCGGCCGCGGTGAGGACGCGCAGGTTCGCGCCGCCGGCGGATTCACCGAGGCGGAGGTTGGTGCCTGTGACGGTGAACGCCTCGAGGCGGGTGGGCGCGTTGGCGGCGCCGGCGGGGCCGGTTTGGGCCAGCGCGGGGCCGGCGAGGAGCGCGGCGAGCAGCAGTCGGGGGAGGGTGGTACGCATAATGGTTCGTGCGGGTGGTGCGGGGGGGAAGAAGCGCCCGCCCGGCCCCCGATGCAAGCCCCGCCTGCCCGCCTTCCGCGCCCGGGTTTGGCTCAGGGCAGCCCGCGAGCCACCGTCGTTTGGATGCGGGTGGCGAGGGCGCGCATCCGGGCCCGGACTTCCGCAACATCGACGGTGAGCAGACGCCGGTCTTCCATCACCACGCGGCCGTGGATGATAGTGGTGCGCACGTCGCGCGGTCCCGCCGCGTAGACCAGCGCCGCGTAGGGGTCGTAGAGCGGGATCAGGTGGGTGGCCTCCGTCTCGAGGATCACGACGTCCGCGAGCTTACCCGGCTCGAGCGAGCCGATCCGGTCCTCGAGGTGCAGGGCGCGCGCCCCGCCGCGCGTGGCCATCGTGACGACTTCCACGGCCGGCATCACGTTGCGGTCCTTGCGGTCCAGCTTGTGGACCTTCGCCACGTACCCCAGTTGCCCGATGATATCTAGGGTGTTGCCGCTCATCGGACCATCGGTGGCGAGGCCCACCCGCAGGCCCAGCTCGTGCATCCGCAGGGCCGGGGCGACGCCCTTGGCGGACTTAATGTTGGCGACCAGCGCGTGGGCGACGCCGACCTCCCGGTCACGCAGCAGGGCGAGGTCGGTCTCGTTGACGAAGATGCAGTGGGCGGCGACGAGGCGGCGGTTGAGCAGGCCGAGGTCGTCTAGGTACTCGACGGGCGTGCGCTGGTGCTCGCGCCGCAGAGTCGCCACCTCGTCCGTCATCTCGGCAAGGTGGATCAGAACCGGGGCGTTGAGCTCAGTGGCCAGTCGGCCAATCTCCCGCAGGCGGGCGGCGTCGACGGTATACGGCGCGTGCGGGGCGAAGGCGGGAGTGATCAGTGGGTCGCCGCGGAACTCCGCGATGAAGCGCTGGGCGCGCTCGATCCCGCCGTACGGTGCGGGGGCGTCCGGCGCGGGGAAGTTAACGACCGTCTGCCCGAGCACGCCACGGATGCCGGCCTGCCGGGCGGCGCGCGCCACTTCCTCCTCGAAGTAGTACATATCCGCGAAGGTCGTCACCCCGCCCTCGATCATCTCAATAATGCCGTGCAGCGCGCCCCAGTACACGAGGTCGCGGTCGACGAGGGCCTTCTCCAGCGGGAAGATGAAGCGCCGCAGGCGGTCCGGGACATCGTCGCCGAGGCCGCGAAAAACGGTCATCGAGGCGTGAGTGTGGGTATTAATGAACCCCGGCAGCACCAGCCCACCGCGCGCATCGATGACGCGGGTCGCGCGGTAGCGTTCCGCCAGCGCGGCCGGGCCCACCGCGACGAGCCGTTCGCCTTGGATGACGACCACACCGTCCGGGTGGACGTCGCGCCGCTCGTTCATCGTCACGACGTATGCGTTCTTCACCAGCAAGTCCGCTCGTTCGGGCGCGGCGGCGGGCCACGCCGGCGCCGCGCTCGCGAGGAGGAGGAACAACGGGCGGGACCAGCGGCGGAGGGCGGCGGAGGTCATAAGGGCGGCCAAGGGGCTAGCGGCGTGGGGAGGCCGGGGTGAACTGAAATCGTCCAGCCGCGGCGGCGAGGCAGGCTGGCGACGTCGCGGCCGGGGACTAGGTTCATCGCGACTCCGCCCGCATCCGGACGTCGTCGTCTGGGCAGGCGAGGCGTTCGATGTCCTCCCGTCGCGACGCGTAGGCCGCGGTCAGCGCGGCGCGAGTGCCGCCCTCGAAGCAGTCGGGGGTGAAGCCGGGGGCGAGCGTGCAGCCGTAGAGCGCGTAAAGCCCGCCCGCGACGAGGTGCCCCGCCTGCCAGACGCCGGCCGGCACGAGGCATTGGCTGCGATGACCGCGGAGGGGATCCGGCCCGAGGATCACGTCCTCGGTGGAGCCGTCGGGCCGCAGCAAAATCAGCCGCAGCGGATCGCCGGCGTAGAAGTGCCAGAGTTCGTCGCGGGTGAGGCGGTGGAAGAGCGAGCGGCTGGGCGGTTCCTCGCAGTAGAGGCCGATCATCGCGGTCGCGGCGGGCAGCCCCGGCGCGAGTTCCTGCGCGGACCGGTAGGTTTGGGCGAAAAGGGTGCCTTCGATCGGCAAGGGCGTAAGGCGGTGCAGCTCGATCAGGCGGCGGATGGTCGGGTGCATCCCGTACGGTGCGTTGGGCGCCCGAGGCGGGCGAGACGGATCGCCGGTAACGCTGGGGACGGAGGCTCGCGGTTTGGTGTAGCCGGGGCGCGCCGCCCCGGTACTCGCGACGCTTCCGCTTCCGCGCAGCGCTTCGCGCAGGCTGGTGCCGCCCCGTGGGAGCTCGGGTACGTTCACTGCCCGTCCCTGCAGCCCGGTCTTGCTCGCGGCACGCGCCCGCCCTTCGCTACGGGCCCGTGTTTCGCCCCTTCCCGCGTGGCCTGCCCGCCTCCAGCTGACGCCTCCGTGCCCGCCCCGTCGCGCGAGGCCGGCCGCGCCTTGCTTGCGCTGACCGCCCTGCAGTTCATCGCCGCCGTCGACTTTATGGTCGTGATGCCGCTCGGGCCCCACCTGCTTGCCGCCTTAAACCTCGGCGCGCGGGACTTTGGCTGGCTCGTCGCCGCGTACACCTTGGCGGCGGGGCTCGCGGGCCTGCTCGTGAGCCCTTGGCTTGACCGCTGGCCCCGGAAACCGACCTACCTCGCGGTCTCCCTCGGTCTGGTCGCGGGCGCCGTGGCTTCGGGACTCACCCGCGATTACCTCGTCCTCTTGGGTGCGCGCTGTCTAACGGGGGCGTGCGCCGGGATTCACGGCGGACTCACCCTCGCAATGGTCGCGGATGTCTTCCCGCCCGCGTGGCGCGGCCGCGCGACTGGCCGGCTGATGCTGGCCTTCGCCTGCGCCTCGGTGGCCGGGGTGCCGCTCAGCCTCCTTCTTGCGAACCACTTCGGTTGGCCCGCGCCCTTTCTCGGCCTCGCCGCGCTCGGCCTGCCTCTCGTCGTCCTCGCCGCCCGGATCCTGCCCGCCCCGGCCCGCCCTGCGCCGGGGCCGGCGCAACCGCCGCTCGCGCGCCTGCGGGGGACGCTCACCTTCCCCGCTCATCGGCGCGCGCTCGGGCTGACGGCGCTGCTGATGGCCGGTGCCTTCGCCGTAATCCCCTTCATCGGCACGGCCCTCGTCGCCAACGCCGGCGTGAGCGTGGCCCGTTTGCCGCTCGTGTTCATCGCGGGCGGATTGCTCACCCTCGGGGTCGCGCCACTCACGGGCAAGCTGGTGGATCGCCACGGGGCGGGCCGGGTGTTTCCGGTTGCGGCTCTCCTCTCGGCCCTTCTGCTCCTCGCGGTCACGCACCTGCCGGCCGTTGGCTTCGCGGTCGCCGCCCCGGTTGCGGCGGCCGTGATGGCGGCCAACGCCGGCCGGATGGTGAGCGCGCTGTCGCTCATCACGGCGAGCGTCGAGCCGGCCCGCCGGGCGGGTTTCCTCGCGGCCAACGCCGCGGTGCAGCATCTCGCGAGCGGTGCCGGAACCCTGCTGGCCGGACTGGTCCTCCAGGGTGGGGCCGGCGAGCCGCTGCGGTCGTTCGGGACCGTGGGGTTGGTCGCCGCGGGCGCCACGTTGGCGAGCCTCGCGGTGGGGGCTCGGATCCGACCGGTTGGCTGAAGCCGGACTTAGCGGGCGGGCGCGCTGTCCGCCGCCGCGGTGTACGCCGCCGCGGCGGCCCGCAAGTACCGGTCGAAGTCGGCGTGGGCGCTCGCCAGTTGCCGCACCGCCGTCCGCCCCAGCGCGTAGACCTCGACCTCGGTCAGCGCCCGGATTGTGGCCGCCCGGGGCACCTCCGCGAGCACGGCGAGTTCCCCAAAGTAGGCTCCCTCCCGCAGCACCTGCAGCCGCCGCGGCGGGTTACCCTGCAGGACCTCCACCTGCCCTTTGGTCAGGAAATACATCTCCTCGCCGGTGTCGCCCTCGTGCACCAGCCCCGTACCGGCCGCAATCGTCCGCGCCTCGAGCCGCGGGATGAGGTCCCGCAGCAGCCCAGCGTCGGCTGCCCGGAAGAAAGGCACGCGCTCGACCAATCCGGCCGTGATCGCCCGCATGCGCAGGAGTTCGCGGTCGACCTTGCCCGGTCCCTTGTGCGGCAGCGCCGCGATCAAGTGCACCTGCGCTGGGACCATGAACTCTGCGAGCTGCCTTCCCACGAACGCCCGCAATTCCTCCGGCTCCGCCCCGGATCCCGGCGCCGTTACGACGTAGGCGTGCGGCACCTCGCCGCTCGCGTTATCAGGCACGCCGATCACGCAGGCCTCCCGCACTGCCGGATGATGGGAGAGCGCCGCCTCCACTTCGAGCGGCGCGACCTTGTTGCCGGAGCGGACGATGATGTCCTTGCGCCGGCCCATAAACCACAGGTAGCCGTCCTCGTCGAAGCGACCCAGATCCCCGGTCAAAATCCAGCCCCTCTGTAGGGTCTTCCGCGTCTGCGCCGAATCATTCCAGTAGCCGTCCATGATGCTCGGGCCACTGACCCGCATCTCCCCGACCACCCCGGTGGGCACGTCGCCGCCGTACTCGTCCACCACCGCCACGTGCACGCCGTGCGCGGGCGGGCCCACCGATCCCGGCTTCTTGCGGCCGAACGGGGGATTCATCGCGTAGGGGCCCGTTTCCGTGGAGCCGCATTGCTCGGTGACCGCGACGCCCGTCAGCCGCTCGAAGGCCTCGAGGTGCCTCTTGGGCACCCGGTCGCCCCCGGCCAGGCAGAGGCGCAGCCGGCTGAAGTCGCAGGCGTGGAAATCGGGATTCGCCAGCAGCTGCCCCAGTCCGGCGGGCGAGAGCGTGAGGAACGTTTTGGCGGGCGCACGCCGCAGCGCGGCCACGTAGTCCTCGACCGTGAACTTCCGCAGCACGCTGACGCGGCCCCCGGTCCGGAGCGTGGGCAGGATCTGGCAGCGGAGGGCGAGAGGACGCGAGACGGACGTTGCAATCAGTGCGACGTCGTCCGGCGTGAGGGTGACCCGCGCTAGGTACTTGAGGACGCCGGTGGACAGCGCCCCGTGGGAAAGCACGACACCTTTGGGCCGGGAGGTGGTTCCGGAGGTGTAGATCATCACCGCCGGCGCGTCCGGGTGCGGGGCCTCCACGGCGAGTCCCCGTTCGGCGCCGAGCAGCGACTCGAAGGGGCGACGGCTGCCGGTTGGAGGGCCGCCCACGACGAAGACGCGCGGTACGGCGCCGAGCACCCCCGCCTCCTCGAGCGCGGGCACGCGCTCCTGATGCACGACCAGCATCACGGCGCCGCTGTGGCCGAGCGCATAGCCGATCTGCAGCGCTTGGTACTGGTAGTCCAGCGGCACGACGACGAGCCCCAGCCGGAAACCCGCGAGGTAACAGAGCACGCCCTCGATGCCGTTGGGGACCAGCACAGCGAGGCGGTCGCCCTCCTCCAGTCCGGCGGCCAGCAGGCCCGAGGCAAGGCGGGCGGTGCGTTGCTCCAGTTCCGCGGCGGTGAGCCAGACGCCGTCCGCTTCGAGGATCGGCCGGTCTGGGGCGACGGCCAGAGGTTGCCGGAGCAGCTGGTGCAGCATCGCGCGAGCGAGCGGGAATTCCGGCGGGAAAACCAGCCGATTCCGCCGGTGCGCGGGGCGGCGGGATTGCCTGCGGGCGCGTGCCACGCAGGGTGAAGACCGCCGTTTTCCCGCGATGAAGTTCGAACATTTCGCCCTGAATGTCCCTGAAGTGCTGGCCCACGCCCGTTGGTGGACGGACCACGTCGGGTTCCGCGTGGTGTGGCGCAAGGAGGAGGCGCCCTTCACCCACTTCCTCGGCGACGACTCGGGCCGCGTGGTGCTTGAGCTCTATTCGAACCCCGCGGTGCCCTGCTGGCGCTTGGCCGAGTTGCCCGCGCTCAGCTTTCACGTCGCCGTGGTGGCCCCCGACGCCCGGGCGGAGCGGCGCCGGCTCGAGGCCGCGGGCGCCACGTTCCAGTCCGAGGACGTCTTTCCCGACGGCACCTGCCTCGTGATGCTGCGCGACCCCTGGGGCGTGTCGCTCCAGCTCTGCCAGCGCGCGCGCCCCTTCGCCTGAGCCGGACCGGGGGGACGGGGAGACGGTTCAGCGCGGCCGCCCGGGCCAGGCGCCGGGGTGGTTCCAGAAGTCCCCGCTCCGGTCGCCGTAATAGGAGGTCAGCGCCGCGTCCATCACGGCGGAGGTCCGCCGGGCGGACTGGGCGCTGCTCGGGCAGGTGCCCCGGCCCAGCAGCTCGTCCACCACGGTCTGGATCAGCGGCTGCTGCACGTGGGGCGGGTGCGGGATCTCCACCGCCTGCGTCTCGCGGCCCCGCGTCAGGCGCACGGGCGCCGGGTCGAACACCGAGTACTCGACGCACCCGTCCGTGCCGCTGATCCGGCACACGTCGCGCGCGGCGTCGGTCGCGAAGTTCCACGCGGCGACGCCGTGCGCGCCGCCGGCCGTGAAGTGCAGCACGACCGAGTCCTCCGCCTCCTGCGGGCCGCCCGCGTGGCGCGCCCGGCCGGACACGTCGGTCAGGGGGCCGAGGAGGAAGTCGAGGAGGTCGAGCGCGTGGGAGCCGAGATCGAGGAACAGGCCCGCGCCCGCGGTCCGCACGTCGGTGCGCCATCCGGCCGCCGCGCGGTGGGCGGGGGAGGCGTGGTGATAATCGACGCCGGTGACGCGTCCGATCGCGCCCTCGTCCAGCCAGCGCTTCACCTGGAGGAAACGGGGCAGGGCCCGCCGGTAGTAGGCGACGTGGAGCGGCAGGGCGCGGGCGGCGAAGGCGGCGATCATCCGGTCACACTCGGCGGCGGACCGCGCCATCGGCTTCTCGACGTAGGCCGGCTTGCCCGCGGCGGCGACTTGGCACGCGTACGCCTCGTGCGAATCAGGCGGCGTGGCGATGTAGACCGCGTCCACTTCGGGATCGGCGATGAGGGCCTCGGCGCGGTCGTGCCAGCGGGGCACGCCGTGGCGACGCGCGTAATCGGCCGCGAGCGCCCCGTTGCGGCGCATCACGGCGACGAGGCGGGAGCCGGTCGCGAGCCGGAACCCCGGGCCGCTCTTGACCTCGGTGACGTCGCCGCAGCCGAGGATGCCCCAGCGCACCGTGCCAGGTTCGGGCCGCGGGCTGGCGGGGAAGGGGAAGGGAGCCGGATAGGACATAAGGGGCGGGAGGGCCGGAGCGAACACGGGGAGAGCGCGCGCTCAAGGGCGATCGGGCGGCGCCGGCGCTCGGGATCCCCGACTAATCTTTAGCCGCCGATTGTTAACAAAAATCGGATTGATGGTTGCAAATGTAGGTATCGAGCGGGAGTCGTGTCCGACCAAGGGCGTAGGTCGCGTCGCGCGGGGGAGGGTATGGCCTCAGCCCGCCGGTGGCGGCGGGGGACGGCGGGCGGCGAAGAACTGGGCGAGGCGGGCGGGGGCGTCGCCGTCGGTGAGGCAGCGGGCGGACGCCGCGGCCTCGGTATCGGCGCTTTCCGCCAGCGTGCCTTCCGCGCAGGCGGCGAGGATGGCCTTGGTCTCGCGCACCCCGGCCCGGCTGTTCGCGGCCACGGCCGCCGTGAATTCCCGGACCCGGGCCGGCAGGTCCGCCGCCGGCCCCGCCCAGTCCACGAGGCCGATCCGCGCGGCCTCGCCGGCCTCGACCAATCGGGCGCTGAAGGCCAGTTCCTTGGCGCGGGCGAGGCCGACCCGCCGGGCGAGGCGGTGGCAGCCGCCCCAGCCGGTCACCAGGCCGAGCTTCACCTCCGTCTGGCCCAGCCGGGCGGTGTCGGCGGCGAAGATCAGGTCGCACGCCATCGCCAGCTCGAGGCCGCCGCCCAGCGCGTACCCCTCCACGGCCGCGACCACCGGCAGCGGCAGCGCTTCCAGCCGGTTCATCAGCCGGTGGCCCCGGTGCACCCAGTCGGCGACGTTCGCTGCCGTGATGGTCCGCATCACCTCGAGGTTGGCGCCCGCGCAGAAGTGCCGCGCGGACGCGCTTTGCAGCACCACCGCCGCCAGCGTCCCCGCCCGCGCCTCCACCTCGGCGCAGACGGCGTCGAGCCGCGCGATCACCGCGTGGTCGAGCGTCGGCGGCTTGCCCTCCGGCGGCCGCAGGGTCAGGTGCGCGACCCCGTCGCGGTACTCCAGTTCAACCTCGGTGCGCATCATGCGGCTCAGTGCGCCGGAGGCCGGGCCAGAGGACGCGCGTTGTCAAACGTATTGTTGACAAACTACAATCACGCCGTGCTAGTCCTCGGGGGATGCAAGCTTCCGAGTCGGCGCTGAGCGGGATCCGGGTCCTCGATTTCACCCACGTGTACCAGGGGCCGGTCGGCACGCAGATTCTGGCGGATTACGGCGCCGACGTGATCAAGGTTGAGCGGCCGGGGGCGGGCGACTGGAGCCGCCGCTGGGGCCCGTTCGTCCACGGGGTGAGCCTGCCGTTCGCCGGGCTGAACCGCAACAAGCGCAGCGTGGCGATCGACGTGAAGGATCCGGCGGGGCGGCGCGCCGTGTACGACCTCGCGGCGCGGGCGGACGTGGTGGTGCACAACTTCCGCGCGGGGGTGATGGAGAAGCTGGGCTTCGGCTACGAGGAGCTCGCGCGGATCAACCCGCGACTGGTCTACGCGTGGTCCGGCGGGTGGGGCGATCAGGGGCCCTCGGCCGACCGCGCGCGCGGCGGGCACGATCTGATGGCGCGCGCAGAGGCGGGCTGGTTCGTGCAGCCGGACCCCGCGAAGCCGCCCATCCCCGCCGGCATCTCGGCGGACTACGCCGCGGGCCTGATGCTGATGCAGGGTATTTTGATGGCCCTGCTCGCTCGCGGGCGCACGGGTCGCGGCCAGAAGGTCACGACTGACCTGCTCAGCGTCGCGTTCCACGCCCATTCCTGGGAGGGCCCCGCCGAGATGAACGCGGCGCGCGTCACCGAGGTGTCCGGCGTGATCGCCAACGAGAGCACGATCGACAAGTCCTTCGCCACCCGGGATGGCTACCTTGAGATCTCGCCGGTGTTCAGCGAGAACGCGCTGCGTGACATCTCGGTCGCCCTTGGGTTGGGTGACCTCTCGCTGGACGAGCGTTTCCGCACCCACGAGCTGCAGGCGCGCCACCGCGCCGAGCTCAACGGCCTGCTCGCGGCCCGCCTGCGCACCCGCCCGACCGCGGAGTGGCTCGCCGAACTCGAGGCCAAGGGCGTCCTCTGTGCCCGGATCAACACGCTCGCGGAGGCCGCTGATGATCCGCAGGTCCGGGCGAACGGGATGGTCGTCGAGATGGCGCATCCCGCCGCGGGCGCCTTCCGCCTGCTCGGCACTCCGGTCCGGCTCCACGGCACGCCCCCCCGGGAGCGCGTCTTCGCCCCGGAACTCGGCGCCCACACCAGAGAGGTGCTCTTGGAGTTCGGCTATTCCGCGGCGCAGGTGGACAACCTCGAGTCCCGCGGCGTGGTGCGAACCGCGCCCCCCGCCTAAAGGCGCTCCGTGCCGCGCGGGCAGGGTCGGATTAGACGATGTGGCTCTTGAGCGCCTCGAGCGCCTCCCACTCGCGGCCGGCGTGCATCGCCCGCACGATGACGGCGTGCTCCCGGTAACTCTCCATCAGGTCCCGGTGGCGGGAGTAGCGCAGGAACATCCGCAGCATGATCGGGAGCCACAGGTCCACGAGGCTCCCCTGGTCCGCCGCCTCGACGATCAGCCGGTGGAACGCCATATCCAGCTCCACCACCTGGCCCAGGTCGCTGCCCCCGCACGCCTCCCGGTAGAGTGCGAGGTTATCATCGAGCCGCCGCAGCAGGCCTGCGTCGCGTGTGCCAAACCAGGCCGTCACTGCCGAGGCCTCCACCTCCCGGCGCAGGTGCACGATGACGTTCCGCTTGAAGCCCGACGGCTCGGCCGCGACCTTCACCCCGACGTTTGGCTTCGCCACCAGCAGCCCCTCCTTCGTCAGGTGCAGCAAGGCGTCTCGGATCGGCCCCCGACTGATCCCGAATTCCTCCGCGAGGGTCTGCTCGCGCAGCGGCGTGTCCGGCAGCAGTTGGCCGGAAAGGATCCGGCGGCGGAGGTGCGACGCGACCTGTTCCTGCAGGTTGGAGGCGAGTTTCATCGGGGAGCGGGTCAGCGGAAACCGCACCCGCGCGGAACGCAACGCCCGCGACGGTATTGATTGTTGACAAATGACAATCAAGCGAAAATCTCCGCGACCACCCGGCGTTCGTGGCGCCACGCGCCCGGACGCCCGCGGTTCACCGGCCCTCTTACCCCCGTCCGCCATGCCCCTCCTCCAGCGCCTGACCCCCGCGGTGACGCGCCGCTCCTTCCTCCGGCACGCCGGGCAGGCCGCCGTCGCGGCGGCCGCCGGACGCGCCGCTTCGCCCGCCGGTTTCTCCCTCCGCTACGCCGTCGCCTCGAGCCTGTACGGCGGGCTGTCGCTCGACGAGATCCTCCCCGAGGTGCCGCGACAGGGTTCCACCGCCATCGACCTGTGGCCGCGCCGCCACGGGACGCAACGGGAGGAGGCCGACGCGTGGGGCCGGGAGCGCCTCAGCGCTACCCTGCGCCGCCACGGGGTCTCCCTCGCGCTCACCACCCGTTTCGATATCGGGCCCTATGGGCTAGACGAGGAGATCGGGTTCGTGGCGTCCCACGGCGGCCGCCTCATCGTCACCGGCGCGAAGGGTCAGGCCGGCCTGACGGGCGAGCCGCTGAAGGAAGGGGTGCGGCGGTTCGTGGAGGCGATGCGGCCCACGCTTGAGCGGGCGCGCGCCGCCGGCGTGGAGATCGCGATCGAGAACCACGGCAGTATGTTAATCAACACGCCCGACTCTATCCGTTGGCTGCGGGAATTCGGGCGTGGCCTGCCCATCGGGATCGCCCTCGCGCCCTACCACCTGCCGCAGGATCCCGCGCTGATCGCCGGCCTGATCCGCGACCTCGGGGACCGCCTGCTGCTCTTCTACGCTTGGGAATACGGGCGCGGCTGTATGAAGCCGATGCCCCTCGCCGAGGAGCTGATGCAGCTGCCCGGGCGCGGCCCGCTCGACTGGGCGGCCCCGCTGCGCGCGCTGCAGGACATCCGCTTTGCCGGCTGGACCGAGATCTTTATGCACCCCACGCCGCGCGGCCGGCCGATCCTCGAGACGGCCCCGCTCGTGACCGCCGAGCTGAACCGCGCGCGCGGCCACCTGGAGTCGATCCTGCAAGGGTTCGCGCGGTGATCCCCCGGCGCCTCGAGGTTCCCGCTCGGATGGTCCGGGCCCTGCTGGCCGTCCTCGGGTGCGGCCTTGCCGCCGTGCCGGCCGCGGCCGTGCCCGTGGTCGCCGGTTTCGAGCGCTTCCATCGCGCCACGCCGGCTGCCGCGGCCGAGGGCGGGCTGCTCCTACTCGGCGAGCTCAACTGCGTCGCCTGCCACCGGCTGCCCGGCGCGGAGGGTTTGCCACCGCGCCCGGCCCCGCTCCTCGGAGACGTCGGGGCGCGCCTGGACCCCGCGGCGCTGGCCGCGTTCCTGGCGCACCCCGCGGAATTCAAGCCCGGTACGCTGATGCCGCGAATCACTTTGGCCGCCGCCGAGGTCTCCGCGCTCACCGCCTATCTCGGTATTCTCGGGCGGCCGCCCGCGGAACCGGAATTGCCCGCGGGCTCGGTCGAGGCCGGTCGCCGGCTTTACCACGCCGTCGGTTGTGTTGCCTGCCACGCGGCGGAGGCGTCCCTCGCCCTGCCCATCGCGGCCTGGGAGGCCCGGCCGCCGGAGCCCTTGGGGGTGGTGCCGCTGGCCCTCGCGGCGCGCTACGACCGCGCCGCCCTCGTTCGCTTCCTGATCGATCCGCTCGCGGCGCGGCCCGCCGGGCGGATGCCGGACAGCCACCTGACCCCCGCCGAGGCGACGGACGTCGCGGCGTACCTGCAACGCGCGCGCGGCGCGCCGGTGCCTGGGGTCGCGGCCGCGGCGGCGCCGGCCGCGCTGGTGGCGGAGGGCCGCCGCCTGTTCACCACGCGCGGTTGCGCGGCGTGCCACGGAGATCCCTCGCCCGGTCCCGTGGCGGCGGCCCTGCCCGCGGCGCCCGAGCTCCGGGCGGACGACGCGGCGCTGGCGCGGGGTTGCCTCGCCGACGCACCCTCGCCGCGCGCGCCCGACTTCGGGCTCGATGCCGCGCAGCGAGACGCGGTGCGCGCCGCGCTACGCCGGCTCGCGAGCGATGACTCCTTCCGGCGGCCCGGGGCGGCCGGCGACGTCGGGCGTTTTCTCGCGCGAATGAACTGTTACGCCTGCCACACCCGCGGCGGCCGCGGCGGGGTCGAGCCCGCGCTCCAGCGCTTCTTCACCGTGACCGATTCCACCGCTGAGTCCTTGGGCGAGATGGGCAACCTGCCGCCGGTCCTGGACCACGTCGGGCGCAAGCTCACCCGCGACTGGTGGGCGAAGTTGCTCTGGGAGGGCGGCGGCGAGGTGCGGCCTTACCAGGCGGCGCGGATGCCGGCCTTCGGCCGCGTGGTGTCCGAGCCGGTGCTGGCGCGCTGGGAGGAGGCGGACCGGCGGGAGCCACCGGTGGCGATCGACGTCAGCGGCCGCCAGTTGCACCAGCGCGCCGGCCACGGCCGCATCCTGCTGGGCACGCAGGATGGCGGGCTTGGCTGCATCACCTGCCACGGCTTGCGCGACCGGCCCGCCGTCGGGATGTCCGCGATCCCGCTGGATGCGGCCGCGCGGCGGCTGCTCCCGGAGTACTTCAAAGAATTGCTCCTCAACCCGCAGGCGGTGCAACCCGGCACGCGGATGCCCCCGATGTTCCAGGGTCGCCCGAGGGCGAACCAGGAGGTCGAGCAGCTCTGGACCTACCTCAAGGAGGCCGACCAGCAGTTGCTCCCCGAGGGCCTGCTGCGCGGCGGCGAGTACGAGCTGCGGCCGGAACAGGCAGGGCGCACCCTCGTGTTTCGCACCTTCCTCCAAGGCGCTGGGCTCGACGCGGTGGCCGTCGGAACTCCCGCGGGACGCCACGCAGCGTTCGACGGACGCGAGGTCCGCTGGGCCCTCACTTGGCGGGGACGGTTCCTCGACGCGCTGACCACTTGGGAGGAGCGCGCGATGACGCCCGCCCGGCCGCTGGGCGACGCGGTCACGCCGCTGCCGAGCTGGACGCCCTTCGCGCGGCTGGAGGCCGGCGCTGCCGAGGTGCCCCACCGGTTCCGCGGGCACGTGGCGGCCGCGGACGGGACGCCGACCTTCCGGTACGAGGCCGGCCCGCTGCAGGTCGAGGACACGCTGCGGCCCGACGCGACGGGCCCGGGCTACCGCCGGGTGCTGCGGGTGCGCGGCGGCGGTCCGGGCTGGCTTTTCCGGGGGGTAGC
>JBILWD010000220.1:0-6419 GCA_044370095.1 Opitutaceae bacterium
AGGGCGAGAAGCGCCTCGTCATCATCCCGCCCGAGATGGGCTACGGCACGCGGGGTCAGCCCCCGAAGATTGGCCGCAACGCCACGCTGGTCTTCGAGATCGAGCTGCTGAGCTTTGGCCGGGACTGAGGCGGGGAAAGGGCCCCGCCCCCCCCGGGCGCGGCGTCAGCTCTTCTTGCTCGCGAGGAAGGCGAGGACCTTCTCGGCCTGTTTGTCCGTCTGGCGCTCGTCGTGGTAAACGACCTTGCCCGAGCGATCGATCAGGTAGGCCTCGCGGCTGGGGAAGGCGATGCCGTTCTGACCGAACGCCTTGACGACCTTCTTGTCCGTGTCGGCCAGCAGCGGGAAAGGGAAGTTGTTGGTATCCTTGAACTTCTTCTGCAACTCGACGGTGTCGTTGCTCACCCCGACCACGGCCACGCCGTGCTTCTTGAGGTCGGCCGCGGCGTCGCGCAGGGAGCAGCCTTGCTTGGTGCAGCCGCCGGTGAGGGCCTTCGGGTAGAACCACACGAGGGTGTAAGCGTTGTTCTTGTAGACGTCGCCGAGGTTGAGCTGCTTGCCGTCATCGGCGGTGGCCGTGATGACCGGCGCGGCGGCGCCGACTTTGAGGGCTTCGGCGCGGGCTAGGCCGGGGAGGAAAGAGAGGAGAGACATAAGGGCGAGGAGGCGGGGGAGTTTCATGGGTGGGCCGGAGTTTAGATCCGGGGCGCGCGTGCGCAAGCGGGGAACCGCATTGCCGGAGCCTTCCTAGCGCCCGGCCGGTCCGCCCTAGCCCTCGCTTGCCTTGCACCGGGCGGGCGCCCAACTTCGCGATTCGCGTTTCCGCGCCCTGTCCTCCCTCGGTCCCCTGCACCTCCCCTTTATGCCGTCAGCCTCGCCCTTCCGGCCGGTCCTCCGCCGCCTCCTTCGTTGCGCCTTCCTCGCCGGCCTCATCGCCTTCGGGTGCGCCGGGGCCTCGGCCCAGTCCGCGGCGGACGGCTTCGCGCCCGACGTCGACGGCGTGGTCAACGCGGTGGTGATCCAGCCGGACGGCAAGGTGCTCCTCGGCGGCCAGTTCTCCTCGGTCGACGGTTTCCCGCGCGCGAACGTCGCGCGCCTCAACCCCGACGGTTCCGTCGACGCCTCCTTTGACCCGGCCTTCAACGGCCCGGTGCGCACGATCGCCCTGCAGCGGGACGGTCGGATCGTGCTCGGCGGCGACTTCACCAGCCTCCAGCCGCGCGTCACCGGCGCGGCGGTTACCCGCCTCCGCCTCGCCCGCCTCAACGCGGACGGCACCCCCGATGCCAGCTTCGCCCCCAGCCTCGCCGGACCCCTCCAGCCCCAGGTCCACTCCGTGCTCGTGCAGGCCGACGGCCGGATCGTCGCCGGCGGCACTTTCACCACCGTGCAGGCGCCCGGTGCGGCCGCGGCGGTGACCCGCAATTACCTCGCCCGGTTCAACGCCGACGGGTCGCTCGACGCCGCCTTTAACCCCTCGCCCAACGGCATCGTGCTCGGACTCGCCCTCCACGTGGAGAACAAGCTGGTGGTCGCCGGCGGCTTCACGGCCCTCACGCCCGGTGGCGCCGGCACGGCGGTCACGCGCAACCGGATCGCCCGCCTCAACGCGGACGGCTCCCTCGACAGCGGCTTCAATCCCAACGCGAACAACGTGGTCAACGGCGTGGCCGTGCAGCGCGATGGCAAGGTCCTGCTCGTCGGCGGTTTCACCGCCCTGCAGCCCACCGGGGCCGAATCCCCGCTGCCGCTTCAACGCCTGGCGCGGCTCAACGTCGACGGCTCCGTCGATGGCGACTTCTACCCGCGGGTGAACGGCCCGGTCAGCTCCGTTACCGTGCAAGGCGACGGGATGATTCTGGTCGGCGGCGCCTTCACTTCAGTCTGGGGCAAGGGCGCGGCTTCCGTGACCCGGGCCTTCGTCGCGCGCTTCCTCCCTGACGGTACGGTGGACACCGCGTTCGCCCCGAGCCTCAACGGGACCGTCAACGCCGTCGCCGTGCAGGCGGACGGCAAGGTGGTGCTCGGCGGCGTCTTCACCCGCGCCGCGCCGGAGGGAGCGACCACCGCTTTGGTGCGCAACCGGGTCGCGCGCGTGAACGCCAACGGCTCGCTCGACGCGACCTTCGCGCTCGACGCCGGCGGCCGGACGCTCGCCTCGGTGACGCAGGCCGACGGGAAGATCGTGATCGGCGGCTCCTTCACCAGCGTAGCCGGCTCGGCCCGCACCTACCTCGCGCGCCTGAACGCCGATGGCACGCTGGACCCGGATTTTAAGCCCGAGCTCAACGACCGCGTGTTCGCCGTCGCCCTGCAGGCGGACGGCAAGATTCTCGCCGCCGGCGCCTTCACCACCGCGGCCGGCGCCCGCCGCGAGCGCTTGGTGCGCATCAGTCCCAACGGTGCCGTCGATCCGGACTTTTTCCCGCTCTTCGACGGTCCCGTCGGCACGCTCCTCGTCCTTTCCGACGGCCGCATTCTGGTCGGCGGCACCTTCAACTCCGTCACGCCCCACGGCGCCACCGAGTCGAGTTTCCGCGCGAACCTCGTGCGCCTCAACGCCAACGGCACGCTCGACACTACGTTCGATCCGAACCCGAACTCCACCGTCTCCGCGGTCGCGCTCCAGCCCGATGGCAAGCTGCTGATCGCCGGCCTGTTCAGCGCGGTGCGCCCCGGCGCCAGCACCAACACCAACGCCTCCTTCGTCAGCCGCGGCTATGTCGCGCGCCTCGAGTCCTCCGGCGCCCTCGACACCACCTTCCAGCCGCTCCTCAACGGCCAGGTCAGCACCCTCGCCCTGCAGGCGGACGGCAAGGTGGTGCTCGGCGGCGCTTTCACCACGGTGATCGGCTCCGACGGCAAGCTCGACAAGGTGAAGCGGGACGACGGGTCGACGGTCGACGCGGCGCCGGTCCGCAACCGGATCGCCCGCCTCGAGGCGAACGGCAACCTCGATGCCACCTACAACCCGAACGCGAACGGCAACGTGCTGGTCTCCGCGCGCCAGACCGACGGCAAGGTCGTGATCGGCGGCACCTTCACCACACTCCAGCCCAATGGCGCCGCCACCTTCACGCTGCGGAAGTACGCGGCGCGGTTGAACGCCGACGGCACGGTGGACACCACCTTCGACTTGGACCTGAGCGAGTCCCCGGGCAACCGCGTCGACTCCCTGCGCCTGCAGGCGGATGGCCGGCTCTACGTCGGCGGCGCGTTCACCTCGCTACGCCCGACCGGCACCGCCGCGAACGTGGCCCGCCGCAACTTCGCCCGCCTGCTCGCCACCGGGGCCGTCGACCTCGCGTTCGACGCCGCCGCTGGCGGCGTGCCGACCGCCGCGGTGAATGCCCTCGCGCTCCAGCCGGACGGCCGGGTGATCGCGGTGGGGCAGTTCTCCGACCTCGGCGGTTCGCGCGGCACCAACCTCGCCCGCTTCCGCGCCGAGGGCACCCCCGACCCCGACTTCTCGCCCGCCCTCGCGACCGACGGCCCCGTGCACGCGGTCGCCGTGCGCACTGCCGGCGCGCCCGTGCCGACGCAGCTGGGCGGCTTCGCCTGGCTCGCGGCTAACGGCACCCTCCGCTCCGCGTTCGCCGCCGCTGCCACCCGACTCTCCGGCGAGATCACCGCCGTCGCCGTCGACGCCCGTGGCCGGGTGCTGCTCGGCGGTACGTTCGCCAACCTCTCCGGCACCACCGGCGGCAACCTCGTCCGCTTCCTCCCCAACGGCACGATCGACGCCTCCTTCAACCCGCGGCCCAATGGAGCTATCGCCGGCATCGTCGTTCAGCCCGACGGCCGCATCTTGGTCGTGGGTAACTTCACCACGGTGTCCGACACCGCGCGCAACCGCATCGCCCGCATCGACGACAACGGCGCCCTCGATGTCACCTACGACCCGAGCGCCAACGCCGCGATTTCCTCCCTCGTCCTCCAGCCGGACGGCAAGGCCGTGGTCGGCGGCGCGTTTACCGCGTTCACGCCGAACCTCACTTCGACCGCCGTGCCCCGCAGCTACCTGGCGCGCGTCAACGAGAACGGCACGATCGACACGAACTACAACCCCTCGCCCAACTCGAACGTGAACGCCCTCGTACTCCAAGCCGACGGCAAGGTCGTGGCCGGCGGCCTCTTCACGAGCGTCATCCCCAACGCGACCGGCACGCCGGTCACCCGCAACCACCTCGCCCGGTTTAACGCCGACGGGTCGCTCGACACCGGCTACAACCCGAACCCGAACGCCCAAGTCGACACGCTAGCCGCCGCCGGCAACCAGCTGGTAGTGGGCGGGGCGTTCTCGTCCCTGCAGCCCGGCGCGGCCGGCGCAGTCGTCGAGCGCTCCGGCCTCGCGCGGCTCAACGCGGACGGCACGGTCGACGGCGCCTTCAATCCCTCGCCCGACGGCGGCGTGCGCACGGTCGCGGTCCAAGCGGACGGCGCGGTCGTGATCGGCGGGAGCTTCACCGCCCTCCGCCCGTCCGGCGGCGCCTCCGTCACCCGGAACCGCCTGGCCCGCGTCGCCCGCGACGGTTCGCTGGACCTCGATTTCAACCCGGACATCCGCGGCGCGATCAACGTGGTTTCCGCCCTCGCGGACGGCACGCTCCTGGTCGGCGGCAACTTCAGTGACCTGCAGCTCAGCGGTTCCGTGCTGGTCGGCGGCGACTTCTCGGTGATTGGGGGCGTCGGTGCCCGCCACCTCGCGATGCTCAACGACAACGGCTCGGTCGCGACCTCGTTCCAGCCCCGGCCGAACGCGCCGGTGCGGACGCTGCTCGCGCTGCCGGATGGCCGGGTCCTCGCGGGCGGTGCCTTCACCAGCATCGGCGGCGCCGCGCGCGCCCACCTCGTGCGGCTCAATGCCGATGGCGGCCTCGACGCGGCCTACAACCCCGTCGTCCCGCAAGCGGTCTCCGCCCTGGCGCTCCAGCCGGACGGCCGCGTCTTGGTCGGCCACGCCACCGGCGTCCTGCGCCTTAACGCCAACGGCTCGGCCGACGCTTCGTTCTCCGCGACCCTGAACGGGCCAGTGACCGGCCTCGCGGTGCAGCCAGACGGCCGCATCCTCGCCCTGCAGGGCCGCACGCTGGTGCGTCTGACCGTCGCCGGGGCCTCCGCCGGCGCCGCGCTGGCGACCGGCGACCTGCGGGCCTTCACGCTCCTCGCCGACGGCGGGATCGTCGTCGCGGGTACCGGGGCGATCACTACCGCCTCTGGCGCGTCGCGCGCCAACCTTGCCCTGCTGAGCTCCGCTGGAGATCTGGTGCCCGCCTTCAATCCGGCGCCGGACGCCGCGGTCTCCGCCCTCGCGGCGCAAGCGGACGGCCGCCTGATGGTGGCGGGCCGTTTCCGGCAGATCGGCGGCGTGAGCCGGCCGGCCCTCGCCCGGCTCTCTAGCGTAGGCGTCGGGGGCCAGACCCTCGGAGTCGCCGCCAACCGCGGTTCCGTCACCTTCAGCCGTACGGGCCCGGTCGCCGAGGCCTCCGCGGTGGTCTTTGAGCAGTCTGCGGACCTGGTTTCGTGGACGACGCTGGGTAACGGGGTGCGCGCTGCCGGCGCGGCCGCTTGGCAGCTTGCGGGCCTAAATCTTCCCGCGAGCGGCAGCTTCTACGTGCGGGCCCGCGCCATCGTGGCCGGGTCGGCCGGCGTCTCCGGCGGTATCCAGGAGAGCGTGCGGGAATTCAATTACGCGAGCCCCGTCCCCGGCCTCGCGATCCCCGGCAGCATCACGACCGCGCCCTCCGCGGCGGCGGCTCAGGCGGTGATCGACGGTGCGACGGGCGTCCTGCCCCGCTCCGTGATCAGTGCCGTGCCCGGCGAGGGTACCGTGGAGATCCGGGTGCAGGGTGACACCGCGGCCGCGGACGCTGGACCGGCGCGGCTGGCTAACCTTTCGACGCGCGGTCGGGTAGAGCCCGGTTCCCCGCTGATTCTCGGCTTCGCCATTGCCGGCGACGAACCCCGCCGGGTCCTGGTGCGTGGCGCTGGCCCCGCGCTGGAGGCATTCGGCGTGACTGGCGCCTTGTCGGCGCCCCGCCTCGAGCTGCAGCGCACCGACGGCCAGCGGGTGACGGGCAATGAGGGCTGGGGCTCTGCGGCCGACATCGCCCGCGTGGCTGGTGAGACCGGCGCCTTCCCGTTCCGCGCCGGCAGCGCGGACAGCGCGGCGGTCGTCACGCTGGCGCCGGGCACCTACACGATCCAAATCTCGGACGCCCGCGGCGCGGGTGGCGTCGCCCTCGCGGAAATTTATGACGCCGGCGCGGGCACGCGCTCGCGGCTGGTCAACGTTTCCAGCCTCGGCCGGGCCGGGACGGGTGGCGACGCGCTCATCAGTGGCTTCGTGCTCGAGGGTGGCGCGGCGGCGCGCCTGCTCCTGCGCGGCGTGGGCCCGGGCCTGACGCGCCTCGGTGGCCT
>JBILWD010000221.1:0-6412 GCA_044370095.1 Opitutaceae bacterium
CTGCTCCTGCTCGGTTTGGTCCCCCCAGTTGCCGCCGCGGTCGACTTCAACCACCAGATCGTCCCCTTGCTCCGCAAGCACTGCGGCGAGTGCCACACCGGGGACAAGCTCAAGGGCGGTTTCTCCCTGAACGACCGCGCCGCCCTCCTCCACGGCAGCGAGAACGGGCCGGTGGTCGCCCCCGGTAACCCGGAGAAAAGCCTCCTGCTCGAACTGGTCGCCTCCCCGGATCGCGACGAGCGGATGCCCCCCAAGGGCGATGGCCTCTCCGCGGCGGAAGTCTCCCTGGTGCGGCAATGGATCGCCGAGGGCCTGCCCTGGGAACCCGGGTTCGCCTTCCAGACCCCCGCCTACGAACCGCCCCTCAAGCCGCGCGCCGTAACTCTGCCCCCGGCCGTCGCGGGCCGCGATCATCCGGTCGACCGCCTCGTCGACGCCTACCTCGCCAAGCACAACCTGCCCCGCCCCCCGCCCGCGAGCGACAGCACCTTCCTGCGCCGCGCCCACCTCGACCTCATCGGCCTGCTGCCCACGCCCGAGGAGGTGGAGGCCTTCCTGCAGGATCCCGCGCCCGACAAGCGGACGCGCCTCGTCCATACCCTGCTCGCGCGCGATACCGACTATGCCGAGCACTGGCTCACCTTCTGGAACGACCTGCTCCGGAACGACTATGGCGGCACCGGCTTCATCACGGGCGGACGCCGCCAGATCAGCCAGTGGCTGCACGAGGCCCTCCTGACGAACAAACCCTTCGACCAATTCGCCCGCGAACTCATCGCCCCGCCGGGCGACGAGAGCCGCGGCTTCAGCGACGGAATCAAATGGCGCGGCGAGGTCAGCGCTGGCCAGACGGTCGAGATCCAATTCGCCCAAAGCCTCGGCCAGTCGTTCCTCGGCCTGAACCTCAAGTGCGCCTCCTGCCACGACAGCTTTGTCGATCGTTGGAAGCTCGATGAGGCCTACGGGCTGGCCGCCATCTACGCGGAAAAGCCCCTGGAGGTGCACCGCTGCGACAAGCCGGTGGGCCGCACCGCCCGAGCGGCCTGGCTCTTCCCGGAACTGGGCAACGTCGACCCAGAGGCCCCGCGCGCCGAACGCCTCCGCCAGCTCGCCGCCCTGATGACGCACCCCGACAACGGCCGCTTCACCCGCACCCTCGTCAACCGCCTCTGGCACCGCCTGATGGGCCGCGGGATCGTCCATCCGCTCGACGCGATGCAGAGCGAGCCGTGGAGCGCCGACCTCCTCGATGCCTTGGCGAATCAGTTTCAGCAAAACGGCTACGACGTGAAGCGGACCCTCGCGCACCTCGCCACCTCGCAGATCTACCAGGCGCGCAGCGAGGTCCTCCGCGGCGACGCGAACGCCCCGGTCTTCCAGGGTCCGCGCGCCAAGCGCCTCAGCGCGGAACAGTTCGTGGACGCCGTGTGGCAGCTCACCGGCACTGCCCCGCAGCGGATGGACGCACCGGTCTTCCGGGTCCCGCCTGACCCCGCGGCCGTCTCGAGCCTCGCCCTCACCGGCCAATGGATCTGGGGCCAGCCACCCGCCAACGCCAAGGCGCGGCCCGACGGTGAGACCTTCCTCTTCCGGACCGAGTGGAAACTCGCGGCCGAGCCCGTCAGCGGCGCCGCGATCCTCACGGGCGGGGAGTCCTACACCCTGTACCTAAACGGCCGGAAAATCACCGGCAGCGACCGCGGGGAGCACGTCGCCGCGCTGCCTCTACACGACAAGCTGAAGGCCGGGAGCAACCAGGTGGTGATTTTGGCGAAGCACGCCGCCCCGAGCCCCGCCGCCGGGGTTTACTTTCAGGCGGAGGTCCGTCTGGCCGACGGCCCCGTGGCCACCCTGCAGAGCGATCCGACGTGGCAGTTCAGTCCCGGCGGCAACGCGGGCCGCGAAGGCCGGCTTGGGGCCTTGCCGAAGAACGTCCAACCGGTGGTCGTGGTCGAACCCCTGCCCCCGCGCACCCAGATCCTCGCGCGGCAGGGACCGGCCCTGCTCGCCCAAGGGCGCGGCAGCGACGGCCGGATGGTCCGCGCCTCGCTGGTGAAGAGTGATTTTCTGATGCGCTCCCTCGGCCGGCCCAACCGCGACCAGATCGTCTCGATGCGGCCCGAAGAGCTCACGACCCTCGAGGCCCTTGACCTCGCCAACGGCCAGACCCTCACCCGCGCCTTGGAGCAAGGGGCCGCGCGGCTCGCCGCCCAGACGTGGGCCAGTCCCGCGGACCTCATCACTCACCTGTACCAGCGCACCCTCGCCCGCCCGCCCTCCCCCGGGGAACGGCGCGCTGCCGCGGAACTCCTCGGGCCCCAGCCCGCGGCCCCGGCCATCGCCGACCTGTTGTGGGCGCTCCTGATGCAGCCCGAATTCCTGTACGTCCACTGAGGCCTCCCCCGCTCCCCCGATGTATCCCTTGCTCGATCCCCACGCGCCCCCCGCGATCGTCCGGCGCGACTTCCTGAAGCAGCTGGCCGCCGCCAGCGTGGCCGCGTGGTCCACGGGCGCCCCCCAGGCCCTGTGGGCGAACGGAACGCCCGTCACCCATCCCCCCGCCAAGGCGGATGCCTGCATTCTGCTCTGGATGGCCGGCGGGATGGCCGCGCCAGACACCTTTGATCCGAAGCGTTACCTGCCCTTCGAGAAGGGCCTGGAGGTGGCGCGGATGCTCAGCACCTTCCCGGCGATCGATACCGTGGTGGATGGGGTGAAGATTTGTCAGGGCCTCGAACACATCGCCCAGGTGATGGACCGCGCCACGCTGCTCCGCAGCGCCGTGCAGCCGGATCTGGGCAGCATCCTGCACTCGCGGCACCAGTACCATTGGCACACGGGTTACGTGCCGCCCCAGACCGTCGCCTGCCCGCACCTCGGCGCGTGGATGGCCAAAGTGCTCGGCCCGCGCAATCCGGTGATGCCCCCTTTCATTAACATCGGGCAGCGGCTCGAAGGCGTCGGCGAGAGCGAGGAGCTCAAGGCCTTCACCACCGCCGGCTTCTTCGGCGCGGAGTTCGGCCCGCTGAACCTGCCCTTCCCGGAGGAGGCCGCCGTCTCCGTGCGGCCGCCACCGGGGATGGACGCGGGGCGCTTCGCCAACCGCGACCGCCTGTTCCGCCAGTTGGTGGACGCCAATCCGGACCGCGACCGGATGAGCGACTACCAGCGGCAGTCCCTCCTGCGCAGTATGGACAACGCCTACCGGCTCCTCAGCAGCAAGGAACGCGAGGCCTTCGACCTGACCCTAGAACCCGCCGAGGTGCAAGCCAAGTACGACACCGGGCGTTTCGGCCGCGGGTGCCTGCTCGCGCGGCGCCTCGTCGAGGCCGGGGCGCGGTTCGTCGAGGTGACCACCGAGTACGTCCCGTTCCTCCATTGGGACACCCATAAGGACGGTCACGAGACCGTGGCGCGGTTACACCGGGAGATCGACCGGCCCATCGCCACGCTGGTCCGGGATCTGGAGGCGCGCGGGCTGCTGGAGCGGACCTTGGTCATCATCGCGAGCGAGTTCAGCCGGGACGCGATGATGGAGGGGCGGCCCGGTTCGACCGCGAACGACCAGGCGACCTTCAAGGTCGATACTTTAGGCGAGATGGCGCACTACGGCCTGCATCGGCACTTCACGGGCGGAACGAGCGTGGTGATGTTCGGCGGGGGCACCAAGCGGGGGTACGTCCACGGCCGCACGGCGGATGAGCGGCCGCTGCTGGCGATCCAGGATCCCGTCCCCGTGATGGACCTGCACGCGACCATTATGACCGCGATGGGCATCAGTCCGAAGACCGAGTTCAGCGTGGAGGGCCGGCCGTTCTACGTGACGGAGGACGGCAAGGGCCGCGCGGTGCAGGAGCTGTTCGCCTAAGCCGGACTTATGCAGTTGGAGGCAGAGCAGCGGGGTGAGATGGCGAGCACATTTCAGAGGCGAAAGACCGAGGCATACCCGGAGGGTATGGCGACGGGAGAGAGCCACTGAAAGGTGCCGGCAGGTCACCTCGATGCGACCTGATCAACTGCAGGAGTCCGGCTGAGAGGGGGGGGCGAAGGCGCCGGCGGTTGCCGGTTTCGCCCTGAACCCTTCGGCTGGCCCGCCGGACAACAAGAGGCGCATCGAACCAGGATCGAAGGAGAATCGAACGAGAATCGAAGGAGAGGCGTGGGGGCGGGCCCCGCGACCCGCCTGCCGGGCCGACTGCGCCAGCATTGGAGGCACATCGAAGGCACCTTGGAGGCACACCGAAGGCGGGGCGGGCCGCCCTAGACCGCGGGTGAGGCGATTGACTCCACGATGGCCTGCCGCATCCTCCGACTATGAGTTCGGCCCCTGCCCCAGCGCTCCGCGACCTCTCGTTCGCCGAAAAACTGCTCCTGGTCGAGGACCTGTGGGATGAACTCGCGCGCCAGCCGGATGGCATCCCGCTTTCCGACTCGGTGAAACGCGAACTGGATCGCCGGTATGACGATTATCTCGCGAATCCACAGGAAGGCAGTTCGTGGGAGGAGACTAGGCAAAGGCTGGCGGGACGGTGAACTCCTATCGCCTGCTCGTCCGCTCGTGCGCCGAGCGGGATATCGCGGCGGCCATTGCGGGATATGAAGCCATCGCGAAAGGCCTGGGGGCGATGTTCCTGATGCGGACCGATGCCGCCATTGCGGCAATCACGCGCGCGCCCGAGGGCTTTCGAAAATCACACGGGGAGTACCGCCACCTCGTGTTGCGCCGTTTCCCGTTTGGGGTGTTCTATGTCCTCGAAGGCCGGTCCATCTCGATCGTGGCCGTGCTCAATCTGCGCCAGGATCCGTCCGCCATTCGGGCGGCGTTGGACTAGATCAGTGGCCAAGCCTCACCGGTGCCGGCCGTGGCGGATGATGTCCCAGACCACGTACAGGCCCAGCACCGCCGAAAGCAGGTAGCCGACAATCCCCAGCGCTGGATAACCGAACAAGTGCGGCTGGATACCCGTCGTCACAATCAGCGACGACCCGATGATCAGCGCTCCGATGATCACCCCCAGCGTAATCCGGTTGGCGGCGATCTTCACCGCATCGTCGTGCTCCTCTAGGCCCCGGTGATGTAGGTTGATCGCCAGGCTGTCGTGCTCCAGTCGCCGGAGCAGGCGGCGCAGCTCGAAGGGCAGCTCCTGCAAGCCCAGTACCGACTGCCGCAGCATCTCGCGAGAACGGCGCAGTAACACCCCCGGGCTGGCCCGCTCGCGGTGCAGCTCCCGCAACACCGGCGCCGTGGCCGCCCGGAAATCGAACTCCGGATCCAGCATCCGCCCCACCTCCTCGATCGAAAGGACCGCCTTCGCCATCAGGGCGTAGTCCCGCGAGAGGGGAATCCCCTGCTGGCCGAGCAGGAACAGCAGCCGGAGCATCGCCCGTCCCAAGGCCTGACGACCCACCGCGAAGTTTAACTCCTCCCGCAGGGCGAGCGTGATTTCCTTCTCCAACGCCCGCAGATCCGGCCGCGCGTCCACCGGCGCCAGATCCGCCGCGATCTGCACGATCCGTTCGCTGTCCTGCTCCACCGCCGCGACCCAGAAATCCGCCAAGGCGTGCCGCAGCCGCCGCGTCAGATGCCCGGCTAAACCCCAATCCAAGAAGCAAAGGCGGCCGTCCTTTGCAATGTACAGGTTGCCCGCGTGGGGATCGGCGTGGAAGAACCCGGCCAGAAAGACCTGCCGCACTAGGGACTCGGCCCCGCGCCGCGCCCAGCGCCGGCGATCCTCGACCGATTCATCCCCGCGCAGTTGGCCGACCGGAGTCCCGTCGACCCATTCCATCACGAGCACCGTCTCGTTGGAAAAGGCATCGAACACCCGGGGCGCGTAGACCTCCGCGGGGCTGGAGTTCAACGAGTTAAAGTACCGCTGGTGCCGGGCCTCGTGGCGGAAGTCTAGTTCGCGCAGCACGCCATCTCGGGCCTCCGCCACTACCCCGGGCAAATCGAGATGGCGCCACGCTGGCACGTGTAGCTGGACCTTGCCCGCCAACCACAGGGCCAACTCAAAATCGACCGTCAGGCGGTGCTGCAGGTGAGGTTTCCGCACCTTAATCGCCACCGTTTCCCCGGTCGGAAGTTGGGCGCGGTAGACCTGCGCCAGCGAGGCGGTGGCGACGGGGGTATCTTGCCAACCGAGGAACACCTCCGCCGGGGGACGGCCGAAGGCGTGCGTCAGGACCGGGAGCATTTCCGCCGCCGGTACGGGCTTCACCCGATCCTGCAACTTCCTCAATTCAAGCAAGATGTCGTGGGGGACGACGTCCGGCCGCATCGAGAGCAACTGCCCGAGTTTGACGAACGTCGGCCCCAGTTCCTCCGCGGCTAGGCGGAGCCGCTCGCCCGGGGTGCGGACGGGGCCCGGATGGGGCAAAAGGCGCTGCCAGAGCCCCGAGGGAAGCTCTA
>JBILWD010000035.1:0-18694 GCA_044370095.1 Opitutaceae bacterium
AGGGTGCCGTCGGGCCCGAGGGCGAGGAAGCGCGCGATCTTCAGGTCCTCGACCGCGACCGTGAGGCGGTAGCCCTCGCGGACCCAGACGCCGGGCGGGACGCCCTTGGGGATCGGGGCCACCTTGGGGGCGGCGGCGGAAAGGGCCGCGGGGAGAGCGGCGAGCAGGAGGACGGATAACCGGAGGAGCGGGGTGCGCATCGGGGGGCGAGGGGGTTCGCGCGCAGCGTGCCCGCCCGCCCGGCGGTTGCCCAACCCAAAAACGCGCCGCCCCGCGTCTAGAGGACGTTTTCTCCGGCGTCGCCGGTCAGGGCTTGCGGGCGTGGGAGCCGTCGCAGGCGCCTTGGGCGTCCTGGGTGCGGCCGCAGCCGCAGGCCTTGCGGGTGGGCGCGGGAGCCGGGGCGGCGTGGGAGCCGTCGCAGAAGCCCTGCGGGTTCTTCGTCTTGCCGCAGCCGCAGCGTTTGCCGCCGGCGGGCGAGGGGGAGGAGGCGTTGGACATCGGGCCGAAGGGGAGCCGGTTCCCCGCGCCGCGCAAGCCTGGAACCGGCGTGGCGCAAGGCGGGGGTGGCCCGTGCCCGGCGCGGAGTTCGGGCTACATGCGGCGGATCATTTCCCGCTGAGTTCCAGGAAAGCCGCTGGCGTCAGTCCGCTGGCCCGGATGAGGGCCCGCAGTGTTCCCGGGGCGATTTCTCGGTGGTTCGGGATGGAGAGCGTCGCTCGCTGCCCTTCTTTCACCAAAATCAGGTGACTTCCCCGCTGCCGTGCCAGCGTCCACCCATCCCGTCCGAGCGCTCGAACCACCGCGCGGCCGCTGAGGCGCGCGAGACCCGGCATCAGACCTCGACCTCCGTGGTCTCGAGCGTGAGGGGCAGGCCGCGCTCGGCCCGCACGGCGAGGCAGAGGGCGATCGCCTCCCGCACATTCCGGACCGCCTCGGTTTTGGTCCGGCCTTGGCTCACGCACCCGGGAATCACCGGACACTCCGCGACCCAGGTTCCGGTCTCGTCGCGCGCGAGGGTCACGGTGAAATTCACGGGTGGACCGTAGGGCCGGCCCCGGAGGGCGCAAGCATCCGCGGTCGGGTGGTGGTGGGGAGGGGGATGGGTTGAGGGTGGCACCGCGCGAAGAGGAGCGCGGGCGCTGTCCGCGGCCAGCGCCGGCAGGCCCGGATTCGCGGGGTGGGCGCCTGACCCCGCCGCGGTCCCGCCGGGCTCAGCCAGTGCCCGCGTAGAGGTACCGCTGGAACCCGTGGAAGGCCTTCTGGATCTCCTCGGGCGCCCCCAACTCCCGCACCGCGTCGGCGATCGAGTCGTGGTACTTCAGCCGGAGCAGCGGGCTGAGTTTTTCCGGCGCCAGCTCCTCCACGCCCACCTCGGCGTAATGGGAAAGCACGAAGTCCAGAAAGGCCTGTTGCCGGGAGTTGAACTCCAGCGGGATCACCACCTTCGCCTTCTCCACCCGCTGATCCCGCGTCAGCGGCGGCAGCGCGTAGGCGATGTGGGCCAGCACGTCGAAAAGATCGCTCCGCTCCGCGTCGATGATCCGCTGCATCTCGGCGAGCTGCTCCGGGCCGAAACCCTTTTCCGCCAGCCCGGCCAGCAGCCCCTTGCGGGTCACGGGATCACTCCACAGGCGGCGCAGCTCCGCCTCGTCCCGGAAAAACCCCGGCAGGGACCCGAACAGCAGCTCCATGAACTGCTGCGCCGACATCGGGGTGCCGTCCGGATGCCAGAAGCTCGTGCAGACCATATGCTGGATGGTCCGCGCCTTGCCGTCCGCCAGCCGGATCCGCACTTTCCGCGGCCGCTCCGCGCGCTCGCGCGGCTCCACCGGCGCCGGCGGAGCCTCGCCCAGGGTCGGCTCCGCCCGGTCCGCCACCGGTTCCGGCGCCAGCGGTTCCCCGTCCCATTCCGGGTCGCCGAAGTGGTGGTGCGCCTGCACGAAGTCGTAGATCGTGAAGTAGTCCTTGCCGTCGTGGAGCCGCGTGCCCCGCCCGATGATCTGCTTGAACTCGATCATCGAGTTCACCGGGCGCAGCAGGACGATGTTCCGCACGTTCCGCGCATCCACGCCGGTGGACAGCTTCTGCGACGTCGTGAGGATCGTCGGCAGGGTCTTCTCGTTGTCCTGAAAGTCGCGCAGGTGCTGCTCCCCGAGCTCCCCGTCCTCGGCCGTGACGCGCTGGCAGTAGTTCGGGTCGGAGACGACCGTCTTGAACTGGTTGATGAGGTCGCGCACGGCGAGCGCGTGGAGCTGGGTGGCGCAGAAGACGAGGGTCTTTTCCCGCTGGTTGATCTGCCCGAGGAACAACCGCACGCGGTGCGCCTCGCGCTCCTGGATCTCGATGGTCCGGTTGAAGTCGGCCTGGGTGTAGCGCCGGCCCGCCTCCACCTCGCCCTCGAGCAGCTGGTCGTCCGGGGTGTACACGTACTCGTCGAGGGTCGTGGCGATCTGCTTCACCTTGAACGGCGTGAGGAAGCCGTCGTTGATGCCGTCCTTCAGCGAGTACACGTAGACCGGTTCGCCGAAGTAGGCGTAGGTGTCGGCGTTGTCCCGCCGTTTGGGTGTCGCCGTGAGCCCCAGCTGCACCGCGGGCGCGAAGTACTCGAGGATGCCCCGCCAGTTGCTCTCATCCTGGGCGCCGCCGCGGTGGCACTCGTCGATGATGATGAAATCGAAGAAGTCCGGCGGGTATGCGCCGAACGACGGCGAGGGTTTTCCGTCCTTCACCGGCCCGCTCATGAAGGTCTGGAAGATGGTGAAAAACAGGCTGCCGTTCGTGGGCACGCGGCCCTTCCGGCGGATGTCCTCCGGCGTGATCCGCGCCAGGGCGTCCTCGGGAAAGGCCGAGAACGCGTTGTAGGCCTGGTTGGCGAGGAGGTTGCGGTCGGCGAGGAAGAGGATGCGCGGGCGCCGCGAGGGCTCGCGGCCGAGGTTCCACCGGCTGTGGAAGAGCTTCCACGCGATCTGGAAGGCGATGAAGGTCTTGCCCGTGCCCGTCGCCAGCGTGAGCAGGATCCGCCGCCGCGGTTCGGCGATCGCCTGCAGCACGCGCTCGACCGCCACGTCCTGGTAGTACCGGCCGGGATGCGAGCCGCCCTTGTCCTCGAAGGGCACCGCGGCGAAGCGGTCCCGCCACGCGTCGGCCCTGGAAAAGGTCCTGGCCCACAGCTCTTCCGGTCCCGGAAATCCGCCCACTTCCCCTTCCGTCCCGGTCGCCATGTCGACCGCGTAGATCCCCTGGCCGTTGGTGGCGTAGGTGTGCCGGAGCGCGAGTTTCGTCGCGTAGTTCTTGGCCTGCGCCACGCCCTCGGTCAGCGCCTCGGCCCACGCCTTGGCCTCCACCACCGCGAGCTTGGTGTTGCGGTACTCCAGCACGTAGTCGGCCGTGAGCGCCCGGCCGCGCCGCCCGAAGCCTTCCAGCCGGCCGGGCGCGATCGGGTATTCCCGCCGGATCCGGCTCCCCGCGACCACGCCCCAGCCCGCCGCCTGCAGGGCGGGGTCGATGTGCTCGGCGCGGGTCTCGGCTTCGTTCATGACCGAACCGGCGCGGACGAATCCGGCTTTGTCTCACAGAATGGCAGTTCTGCGCTCATTGTCTCGGAAGTGAGTGGATAGTGAGACATTACTTTCGGATTAGCTCACGGCTGAGGTTCAAAAGACCTCCTCCCCCTCGGCGATGTTGAGGAGGTCTCGGAAGGCATAAACGCCTGATCTTCGGCCTTTTCCCGCCCGGAGCGGCACCAGCAGCGAGCGTTTGCGCAGGAGGCCCAAGATCCGCGCGGCAGTAGGGCGGGGAATCGAAGAGAACTGGGTGAACTGGGGGGCCGTGAAGATCGGGTTCCCGAAGATGAAATCCACGGCCCGGATCGCGTGCTGGGAGCGGGTGAGGTCCGCCACTTCCGTTTTCAACTGGTCATACAAGCCGAGGATGGCCCTCGCCTTGCGCTCATTCTCCGCCGACTGGGAAATGACGCCCTTGAGGAAGAAGATGCACCACCCCGTCCAATCCTCGTCCCGCGAAACCGCGCGCAGGCGCTCCAAGTATTCCTCCCGGTTCGCCTCCAGGTACTGGCTCATGTAAAAATCCGGGCTGGAGAGGAGGTTTCGCTGGAACAGGAAAAGCGGCAGCAGCATGCGGCCGAGCCGGCCGTTGCCATCGCGAAAGGGATGCAGCGCCTCGAACTCCGCGTGCACGAGGGCAAGCTGGACCAAGGCATCCGGTTCCCCGGTGCTGCCGAGGTACTGCTCCCAGGAATCCATCCCCTGCTGCAGATGCTCCGGCGGGATCGGCACAAAACTCGCCTGCTGGATCGAGCACCCGCCCGGCCCGATCCAGTTCTGATCCGTGCGGAAACTGCCGGGGGACATTTCCCGGCCGCGGACCCCCTGCAGGAGAAGCCCGTGGGCTGAGCGCAGGAGCTGCTGCGACAACGGGCGATGCTGCAGCTCGGCCATGCACGCGCGCAGCGCCTTCTGGTAGTTGAGCACCTCCTCCGCCTCGTCCCGTTTGGGCTGGGTGAACTGGTCCGCCCCCCCGCGGGCTTCAATTTCCAAAACCTCCCCGATCGTGACGCGCGTGCCTTCGATCTTGGAGGAGAGCACCGCCTCCTGCGTGGTCAACGGCCCCAGCAGGACGCGGACGTTGGGCGTGGCGGAAAGGAGGCCGTCATAACGCGCCAGCCCTGCACTCGCCGGGCCGATCCACGGGATCAAGGCCGCCCAGTCGAGACTGCGGGGAGGAAATTTCCCCAAGTGATAATGAACGGGCATCGGGAGCTGTTGGGCCGGTACTGGGCGAGGGGACGGAGAATTCAGATTTCCCCCGCGAAGGCCTGGTGCAGCAGGGATTTCTTCAGCTCCTCCAGCGCGGCGAGCTTACGCTCGTAGAGGCGGGCGAGGCGTTGGGTTGCTTCGCGAACGGGAAGCAGCTTGGAGACGACTCTCTTTTGGTCGGCAATTTGAGGAACAAAAAGATTAAGCGACTTAAGGTCTTTGAAGTAGATAGCCGACACGTTGGTCGTTCCGCTTTTTAGTGCATTCAGCTCTTCCGCGACCGCTTTCGACGAGAACGCTAGCAATATGAATTTAGAATCAACGCTCCTCTGGAAGCGAACACGCATTATGTTGTTGTTGTATAGTACTTTTTCATCGGAGTTCGATTCGTAAATGCACGATTTGCCGACAAGTTCGTGACTATTCCTTGTGTTGAATAAGAAGTCACCATCCTTGAGCGAAAATTTACCCGCCTCTTCCGAGGTTGCGTCAACGTGAGTAAAGTTCGAGAAATCTAAGCGATTGTCCCGAGTTATATTGTTCATCTTCAAGTAAGGATATGCTTTGTCCTCTCCTTGGTCGCGGCTGCTCTTGGTGAGTCCGATGACATTACTCTCGATTAAATCTTCAAATCTCCTCTCCACCCACCCCTCCCCGCGCTGGGTGAAGACGGCGTTCAGGTGGCTCTCGAAGAGGGCGCGGGCGTTGTGGAGGTTCTGTTCGGCGTGGGCTTTGGCGGTGGCGAGGCCCGCAAACGCCTCGTCCAACAGGCCGACGATCCGCTGCTGTTCGGTTAGCGGGGGGACGGGGACTTCGAACTTTCCTAAATCGCCGAACTTGAGATTGTTGATGTTCGCCCCATCCGAAAGCGCGGCGATGAACTCCTTGTAAGTCTCGGAGGTCATCACGTGGAAAAGGAACTTCGGAACGAGCGACTCACTTGGCGTTATTTGCCCCATGAAGCCGCCGAATGCGTAACCGTAGTCGCTGTCGATCAATGCGACTTTCCCCAAATGCGTTTTACTCCCACTGGCGGTGCAAATCAGCAGTGAATTTTGTCGCACAATTTTGGAGGCAGGAACATCGATCTCGTCGCAGATGTACTTCAGCTCAGAGAAATCAAGCTGGTTGGTTGCGAGGTCTACGTTGTTTGCTCGGAGCACGACATTCCGGGAGGACTCAACCTCATCGCCCTTCGTGTAGGTAAGCCCACGCTCGAAATAGCAGAGTTCGGCTAGCGGTTTCGTTATCCACCCCTTCCTCATTTGAGCAGCGCCTTGATGTTCCCCAGCACCTCCGCGCTCTCCGCGTCCAGCGCGGCGATCTCGTCCATGATCGCCTGCGGGCTGCGGTGCGCGACTACCTCGCCCCCGTTTGGGTTCTTCACGGACAGGTCGAAGGTCGTCGGGTCGATGGCCGCCACGTCCACGCTCCAGCTCTTGGGCGAGTCGGACTTGGTCTTCTGCAGCGTGATGAACTCGGCGAGGTCGGCGTCGTTGAGCGGGTTGGTCTTCCCGAGGTTGCGGCCGGGGTCGAGCTGGTAGAACCAGACCTGGCGCGTCTTGGGGCCCTTCTCGAAGAAGAGCACGACGGTCTTCACGCCCGCGCCGATGAACGTGCCGCCGGGGCAGTCGAGCACGGTATGGAGGTCGCACTCCTCGAGGAGCTTCTGCCGCAGGCTGACCGAGGCATTGTCGGTGTTGGAGAGGAAGGTGTTCTTGATGACGACCCCGGCCCGGCCGCCCGCCTTCAGGCTCTTGATGAAGTGCTGCAGGAAGAGGAACGCGGTCTCGCCGGTACGGATCGGGAAGTTCTGCTGGACCTCCGGCCGCTCCTTCCCGCCGAAGGGCGGATTGGCGAGGATCACGTCGACGCGGTCCTTCTCCTGAATGTCGCTGATGTTCTCGGCGAGGGTGTTGGTGTGGACGATGTTGGGCGCCTCGATGCCGTGCAGGATCAGGTTCATGATCCCGATCACGTAGGCCAGGGACTTCTTCTCCTTCCCGTAGAGCGTGCGCTCCTGGAGCAGGCGGTCCTGGGCGGTGGTCCGCTTCGGGTTGGTCTCGCGCAGGTAGTCGAACGCCTCGCAGAGGAAGCCGGCGGAGCCGACGGCCGGGTCGTAGATGCGTTCGCCGATCCGGGGCTGCACCACGCGCACGATGGCGCGGATGAGCGGGCGGGGCGTGTAGTATTCGCCGCCGTTCCGGCCGGCGTTGCCCATGTTCTTGATCTTCGCCTCGTAGAGGTGCGACAGCTCGTGCTTCTCCGTCTGCGAGCGGAAGCGCAGCGCGTCGACCTGGTCGATGATCTCGCGCAGGTTGTAGCCGCTCTGGATGCGGTTTTTGATCTCCCCGAAGATCTCGCCGATCTTGTACTCGATCGTGTTCGGCCCGGAGGCCTTGGCCTTGAAGCCCTGCAGGTATGGAAAGAGCCGTTGGTTGACGAAGGCGACGAGGTCGTCGCCCGTGGCGGCCACGTGGTGGTCGATCTGGCCGTCCTTGCCCTTGGGGGCGGCCCACTTTTCCCAGCGGTAGGGCTGATCCAGGATGAACGTGTACTTCTTCCCCTCGAGGGCGGCCTCGGTGGCCTTGTCCTGCTCCAGTCCGTCGAGGTATTTCAGGAACAGCAGCCAGGAGGTCTGTTCGGTGTAATCGAGCTCGCTGGTGCAGCCGGCATCCTTCCAGAGGACGTCGTCGATGTTCTTGAAGGTCTGTTCAAACATGGGGTCGGCGCGGGCAGCGAAGGCGATTCGCCTACGGGGTGCAAGGGATGAGGCGCGGCCGGGTGGCCGGACGTTGGGCGCAGCTTCCCGGACGCATCCCCGGCCCGCCGGGCCGCGGAAGCCCACGGCCGCCTGTCCTGCCGCCCGCCCGGGCGTCGCCTTCGGCAGTTGACTCGAGTCTGCCACCCTCTTCGCCTGCCGCGCATCAGGTCGCCGGGCCCCGCCCCCTTTTTTTCCGCCCGGCTGCCGATCGCTTTTCCTGCTTTCATGTCCCTCAAAACCTCCCTCTTCCTCGGCGGGCTCGTTGCCGTGGGATCTCTTCCGGCCGCGGCCCCCGTGGCCCAGCCCTCCGCGGCCGATCCGGCGATCGTCGCTTTATCCTCCTTCACGGTCACCGAGGACAAGGCCGCGGGCTACCGGCCGGCCAGCTCCATCAGCGCCACCGGCATCGGTACCGCAATCATCGATACCCCGATCGCCATCAACGTGCTCACCGGCGATTTCCTGGCCGATACCGCGGCCTTTGAGTTCCGCGACGTGCTCAGCTTTGCCCCGGGGGTCCGCACCTCCGAGAACAATGAAAGCCGCTTTCGCGTGCGGGGGTTCGACGCTTTGGCGCTCCTGCGCAACGGCCACTATCGCCGCCAGCTCTTCCCCACCTGGAACATCGACCGCGTCGAGGTCATCAAGGGGGCCGCGGCGATCTTTCACGGCAGCAACCGGCCCGGCGGCATCATCAACTACCTCACGCGCCGGCCCTCGTTCACGCCCGATCACGACCTGAAGCTGCTGGTCGGCGCCCACGATCACTACCGCGGGGAGATTGGTCTCGCCGGGCCGCTCAATCGCACGGTCGCCTATCGCGTCGGCCTCGGCCAGTACTCCGCCGGAGGCTTCCGCGACTTCTGGCACAACCGGGGCGGGTATCAGGGGGCCGGCGTCACCGTGCGGCCGAACGACAGGCTCGAGGTCACCTTGGACCTGGAACGCATGAGCCAGCACATTTCGGACCAGCAGAGCACCGAGCTCTTTGTCACCAACGACCAGCGCTCCCTCGCGCGGATCTACCCCGCCGCCGACCCCACCGGGTACCGTTACAACCTCGGCGGTCCCGACTCCTTCCGTGACTATGCGTCGGGCACCATCGACCTCGACGTGCGCCTCCGGCTCGGCGCGGCCCTCGTCTACCGCCTCGAGGGCAACTTTGCGGAGGACGATTTCCGCGTGTTGCGGACCCAGAACGCCCGCGCCAACGCGGGGGCTAATGCCGGGACCGTCACCATCCGTTTCGGCGACTACGCCAACTACCGCGATTCGTGGGACCTGAAGAACACGTTCATCTCGCGCTTTGCCTTCGCTGGACTTCGGCACACCGCGCAACTCGGTCACCAGGTCAACGAAGTCCGCCAGAAGACCCCCGGCTTCGGTCGCAAGAACGGGCGCGACGGACCGAACTTCGTCTACAATCCCGCCACCGGCGCATTTCCCGAGTTTCCCGCCCTGGCCCCGCAGTACCCGCTCCAGGGACGGCAGCTGATTGAGCGAATCGGAACGCGCACGGCCGATGGTCCGTGGAATGACAACCGGCGGATCAAGGAGGCTTCGAATTCGGTGTACCTGGTCGACTCCGCCGACGCCTTCGGGGGCCGCCTGAAGCTGATGGCCGGCGCCCGCTACAATCAGCTGCGGAGGACCCTGGCCTGGGACAGCCGGCCCAACATCGAGCCCGCCGACAGCATCGTGCAGAGCCGCGTCACGCCGCAGTTCGGCATCCTCGCCAAACTCACGCGCGAATGGTCCGTCTTCGCCTCCTACAGTGAGTCGCTGGAGCCGCAGAACTCGGTTGACGCCGACGGCAATGTCGCCGGCCCGGTGGAGGGCAAGGGTTGGGAAGCCGGCCTCAAGGCGGACGCTTTCGGACAGCGGCTCAGCGGCAGCGTGTCGGCCTTCGGGATCGATCGCACCAACACCGCCACGCGTGACACCGCGCGTGAGCTCCGGGTCGGCCGGAGTCCGTACTTCTTCTTCGGCAACACGGACACGGTGGCGGGGGCCGAGGCCGACCTGGCGTTCAACCCGGTCGCATCCTGGCAGATCCTCGCCACCTACACCTGGCTCTGGCAGCGCGAGACCACCGCGGCGCAGGATCGTGCCCGCATCGGCACCCCGTTCGTGCTCACGCCGGAACATGCGGCCTCCCTGTGGACCAAGTTCGCGCCCGTATCCGGCCCGCTGCGCGGCTGGGAATTCGGTGGCGGCGTACGCTGGGACAACGGCTATCTCCTGACCGCGCTCATTCCGGCGGGCCCCAGCCGGACCTACGACGCGATGCTGCGCTATTCGTTCAAGCTCCTCAACCGCCGGATGAGCGCCACGTTAAACCTCAAGAACGTGACGGATGAGCGGAATTTCGGAGGGTTCCTCAACTGGACCAATCCGCGGGAGCTCTATCTCTCCTTGCACACGCGCTTCTGAACGGAGGGCTACGCGCACCCCCGACCTATCCTGATTCCGGATATGCCCCCGCCCCCCGTTCAGCGCTGGGTGAAGCGGGGGCGGCGGTGGGCGGCGAACGCGGCCAGGCCCTCCCGCGCGTCGGGCTGGAACAGGCACCGCACGTACGCCTCCGTCTCCGCCCGGTGGGTCAGGCGCGGCAACGCCCCCTCCGTTGCGTGCAGGAGCCGCTTCGTCGCCCGCAGCGCCTCGGCCGGCTGGGCCAGCAACCGCGCCGCCAACTCCCGCGCCCGCGGCAGCAGCTGCGCCGCCGGCACCACCTCCTGCACCAGGCCCCACTCCCGCGCCCGCGCCGCCGGGATCGGGTCGCCGGTCAAACACAGCTCCAGCGCGCGCGCCTTGCCCACCAGCGCCACAAGCTGCGCCAGGCCGTAGCCCGGCGGCCAACCCACCCGCAGCTCGGGCATCCCGAAGGTCGCCCCGTGCGCCGCGATCCGGAAATCGCCCGCCACCGCCGCCACGCAGCCCGCGCCCAGCGCCGCGCCGTTGATCGCCGCGATGACCGGCTGCGGCAATTGCTCCAGGGCCAGCCAGAGCCGCGCCTGCCGCAGGCTCAACTGCCGCGCCTCCTCCTCGCCCAGACTCGGCAGCTCCTTCAGGTCGTCCCCGGCGCAGAACGCCGCGCCGGCGCCCGTCACCACCAGCACGCGCGCCGCCTCGGGGTGTGCGGCCAGCCAGGCCACGATCTGCTCCCATTCGGCGGTCATCCGCGCGTCGACCGCGTTCAGCGCCTCCGGACGATGGAACACCGCGGTCGCGATGCCGCCGGCCACGGTGAACCGCACGCGCTCGGGCGCCGGCGGGGCGTCGGGCGGCGGGACCGGGGCGGGTCCGCCGGTCGCGCGGCGCAGGTTCTCGGCCAGTTTCGCGAGGGGCACCACGGCGCGGCGGTGCGTCCCGCGGCCCACCTCGCGGCCGCCGGCGGTGGCGCGCAGGGTGAAGGCCACCTTCCGGCCGTCGCACTCCGTCACTTTGGCCTCCGCGCGCACGTCCTCGCCGAGCGCGGCGGGGCCGGTGTGCTCCACCTGCACCTCGATGCCGACCGATTCCTCGTCCGGCTCGAGGAACGGCCGCAGCGCCTCGCGGGCGGCGCGCTCGAGCAGCAGGACGAGATTGGGCGTGGAGAAGACGGTGACGGCCGGCGGGTTCCCGAGGGTGATCGTCATCGTCGGGTCGACGGTCCAAGTGAGTTCCCCGGTGGCGCCGGGGTGGAGGCCGGGTTTCATCAGCGGGCGGAGTGAAGGGCGCGCGGCCGGCCGGGAGAAGCCAATTCCCCGCCGGCGGACGGGGCGCGGTGGCCTTCCCGGGGCGGGTAAATCGGTGGACCATTTTACGATGCGTCGTAAAACGGTCTGGACTATTTTACGACGGGCGCGATTTTGGTCCGCGTGGAAGCCCGCCCTCGAATCTATGACGCCCTCCTCGCGGAGCACCTGGCCGGGCACCGGCAGATGGCGTGGGTGAGCGGGCCCCGGCAGGTCGGGAAGACGACGGTCTGCCGCGCGCGGGGAACGCATTACCTGAACTGGGACAACGCCGACGATCGCCGGGTGATCCTCCGCGGTCCGGCGGCGGTCGCGGAGGCGGCGGGGCTCGCCGTGCTGGGCCCCGGGCGGCCGACCATCGTGTTCGACGAGCTGCACAAATATCCGCGGTGGAGGGACTTTCTGAAGGGGTTCTTCGACGTGCACGGCGCCCGCGCGGGGGTGGTGGTGACGGGCAGCTCGCGTCTGGAAGTTTTCCGGCGCGGGGGCGACAGCCTGATGGGACGCTATTTCCTGTTTCGGATGCACCCTTGGAGCGTCGCGGAGTGCCTCCATCCGTCGCCGGGGGAGGCGCCGATCCGCCCGCCGGGCCTGATCGACGCGGAATCGTGGGCGGCGCTATGGGAGCATGGCGGCTTTCCGGAGCCGTTCCTGCGCCGCGAGCCGCGCTTCACCCGGCGGTGGCGCGCCTCGCGGCAGGAGCAGCTGTTCCAGCACGACGTCCGGGAAGTGGCGCAGTTCCAGGAACTGGCGACCCTCGAGACCTTCGCCACGCTGCTCGCGGAGCGATCGGGCCAGCAGTTGGTCTATGCGAACCTCGCCCGGGAGGTCGGCGTCGCCGTGGACACCGCGCGGCGCTGGGTCGACCTGTTGGGCCGGCTGCACCACGGCTTCCTGGTGCGCCCGTGGTTCACGAACGTCGCGAAGTCCCTTCGGAAGGAGCCGAAGTGGTTCCTGCGCGATTGGGGTGGCGTCGATGATCCCGGGGCGCGTGCGGAGACGATGTTCGCGTGCCACCTGCTCAAGGCCGTTGAGGGCTGGACTGACCTTGGCTGGGGCCGGTTCGAGCTGCGGTACCTGCGGGACAAGCTCAAGCGCGAGGTGGACTTCCTGGTCGTGCGCGACCGCAAGCCGTGGTTCCTGGTGGAGGTCAAGCTGGCGGAACGGGCGTTGTCTCCCGCCCTGAGCCATTTCCAGGCGATGACCCGGGCGCCGCATGCCTTTCAGGCCGTGTTCGACCTGGAGCCGGTCGAGGCGGACTGTTTCGCGGCCGACGCCCCGATGGTGGTTCCGGCGCGCACGCTGCTCAGCCAGCTGCTGTGACGGGTGCGGCGCCGCGCCGCCGCGATTTTCGCGGGACCTTGGACCGTCCTTGGCCGGGTGCCGGAGCTAAAGTGGGCGCCTCAACCCCACCCGGCGCTCCCGGGTGCAACCGCCAACCTCCCGCCCGCAACCGTGAAAAATTCCCACATCGAATGGACCACCCACACCTTCAACCCCTGGATCGGCTGCTCCCGCGTGAGCCCCGGCTGCCTCCATTGCTATGCCGAAGCCCGCGACCAGCGCTTCGCCGGCGGCAGCCATTGGGGTCCCGGCGACCGCCGCCGGGCCGCAACCGCCCGTGCACTGGGTGATCGTCGGCGGGGAATCGGGGCACGACGCGCGGCCGATGGCAGCCGCGTGGGTGCGTGCGCTCCGCGACCAGTGCGCCGCCGGGGACGTGCCGTTCTTCTTTAAGCAGTGGGGCTGCCACGACGAGGCGGGTCGGCGGTGCACGAAGAAGGAGGGTGGCCGCCAGTTGGACGGCTGCACCCACGACGGTTGGCCGCGCGGCTTTGAGCCGCTGGCCGCCGCCGCCTGAAACCGGGGGGGCTGCACCACCGTGTCGAACCGCGCCTTCGTCGCAGCCCCGCCCTCAGCCCGCGCCGGCCAGCGCGAGGTAGGCGGCGGCGTAGCGGCGGCCGATCTCCTCCTGCGCCGCGGTGTCGAAGTGCACCTGGTCCCCGAGGTGGGTCACCAGGTCGCGCGCGTCGACGCACGCGGTGCCGGGGCGCTTCTGCGGCAGCGAGAGCAGCAGGCGGTTCATCTCCGCCACGCGGCGGCCCCGGCGAGGACGGCGCGGCGGGAAAACGGCGTAGGGGTGGTCGGGGTGGGGCTCATTAAGGGGGCATTTGCTTGGGTGCTACTTGCGCCCCGGCCGCCGCGCCGAAGGCCGCGCGGTGGAAGGCCCAGAAGGCGTCGCCCAACGCCCGGATCAGCGCCGTCGGATCGTGGCCCACCCCCGGCGCCACGCGCCACGTGTGCGCCACGCCCAGCGCCCGCATCCGCTCGTGGAACGCCACGTTGTTGGCGAAGGTCTCGTCCCGGTCGCCGATCGCCTGCCGGATCGCCAGATTCCCGAGCCGCCCCGCCTGCCGCTCCACGATCGTCCACGGGCTCCGCGCCAGATAGAAAGCCGCGTCCCCGCCGTACACGCGCTGGTAGAGCTCGTCGCGCTGCTTCGGCCCGGCCCGCGGGGTCTGCGTAAAATCCGGCTGGAGCGGCCCTGCGCCCAGCAGTGACACGCCCGCGAACAGGTCCGGGTGAGAAAACCCCAGCCGCGCCGCCCCGTAACCACCCATACTGAACCCCTCGATCACCCGCCCCCCGCGCGCCGCCAAGGTCCGGTGCGTCGCGTCCACGTGCGGGAGCAGGTCCTGGATGAGCATCGACTCCACCCGGACCGAACCGTCCTTCCAGTCGAGGTACATCCCGCCGGGCAGGCCGTTGACGAACACGATGAAGCAGGCCGGCACCTGGCTGGCCGCGATCGCCGCGTCGAAGAGCCGGGCCACGACGGGAATCCCGGGCAGGCCGCCGCCCGAACCGTGCAGCCAGTACACCACGGGAAAGCGGCGCTCGCCCTCGCGCGCGTGCGCGGCCGGCGTGTACAGGTGGTAGCTGACCGGCCCGCCCGCCGCGGCGCTCGGGAAGACGTGGTGCGACACCCGGGGAGCCTGCACCGCGCGCGTCACCCACCCGGCTTCATCCGGCGGGGAGGCGGCCGGCGCGGCCCACGGGAGGGCGAAGGCGGCCAGCAGGGCGAGGCGGAGCAGCGCGGGGTGGCGCATAGGGATGCGGGGGACTCTGGGCGCCACGCCCCCGGGGGCAAACCCGCTTTCGCCCGGCCGTGGCCTGGTGCGCGCCCGTGCGCCCACGATTGCAATTAGCCAGCCCTGCAACCTAGTGGCGGGTTGCGGGTCTTCTCGGCGGCACGCCCCCTCTATGCACTCCTTTCGTCTCCCCCTGACCTTACTCGCTTGCTGGCTCTGCGCCGCGGCCCCTTCCCTCAGCTTGGCTTCCGCGGCCGAGGAGGTGGTCCGCACGCAACAGTTTCCGGCCGCGGACCTCGGGTCCGTGCTGCTCAAGGCCGGGCTCGGCAGCGTCACGGTTGAGGCGGGCGGCGGGGATCAGTTGGAGGTGGAAGTCACGCTCCGGCCCCGGCGGACGACGGGCCTATTCAGCCCGCTGCCCGAGGCGGAGCAGCTCAAGCTGGGCTCCAAGGTGCGCGGCGACCAGTTGATCCTCACGGTCGACGCGAAGAACGTCGAAGAGAAGTGGCGGGTGCGTCTGCCGGCCCGGCTGCTGTCTGCGGTTGAGATCAAGCTCGGGGTCGGGGATGTGCGCATCGAGGCGCCGGCGCGGCGGTTCGACGTGGACGTCGGGGTGGGGGATGTAGGCCTCAAAGTGCCGGGCGGCGCGGTCGAGGTGCGCGTGGGCACCGGCGACGCACGGATCGAATCCAAACTCAGCGACGCGGGCACGATTTTCGGCAAGACGGGGGTGGGCAGCGCCTCGCTGCACGGGTTGGAAGGCGTCGTCCGCAGCGGCGGGGTGGGCGGTAAGGTGAGCGGGACCGGCCGCGGCCAACAGCCGATCGAGGCCCGCGTGGGCGTCGGCGACCTCGAGATTATCCTCAAGGACTGAGTCCTCCCCCGGGGCCTCTGTTGCCCTCGGAGGGGGCGAATTGCGCCCGGGTCGGGGCGCGCTCGAGCGGGCCGCGGCGGGTTCGCCGGCTCTGAACCCCGCGATAGCCCCGGATCGAGTTGGCAGCCGGCGCCTCTTGTAAGGTTTACACGAAAGCGCGTCCGAAAGTTTTACACCGCGAACCGGCGCAATTCTACGTAAGCAAAAGCACGGATACGTTTTAAAAACATAATGGGTAGCAACTTGAGCTTCTTTCAAGAGCGCTACAGCAAGCTGGCACGGCTGGAGCTAAGGGGAGGGTCTACACGCAATGATCCTTCCTTAACCCGCCTCACAAATGAATCCAAAGACTATCCGCCTCCTGGCCCTCTGGGGTCTGCTGGGCTGGACCACCGCCTCCGCGACGCCGGTCCTCCCGGCGCTTACCGGCAACCTGACGTTCACGAACACGCAGGGCGTCTACCTACAGGGGACCGCCGATCCGCTCACAATCTACAACACCACCGGCCTCGACTTCAACGACGGGGACCCGAACGACACCCCGGTGGTGGCCACCAACGCCACGGTCGCGACGGCAACGGGAAGCTTCCTCGCCATCCTGGGCTCCGCGGCCCAGGTGCGCGACTTCACCTTCGCCACGCCGCCCGGGGCCGCGTACGCGGTCTGGACGGCCGGTAACTTCAGTTTCTACCTGACCTCGGTCACGATCGACGTGAACGCCCCGTGGCTGCGCGTCTTCGGTGACGGCTACGTCGACGCCACGGGCTACACCCGCACGCTCGGCTACTTCAACCTCGACGTCCTGGCGTCCCGGACGCTGACCCAGGTGCGCGGGGTCAACTTCGCCTGGCAGGCGACCTCCGGGGTGTACGAGACCTCATCGGTTACGCTTAACAACGTCGTTTCGGTTCAGGAGGGCGTTCCGGTGATGGAACTGCTCGGGCTCGCGGGCGGCGCGCTCAGCGGATGCTGGCTCGTGGTGCGGCGCGGGCGTCGCCGCCAGGCGCCGCCGCCGATCGCGCTGGCCCAGCCCGTGGGCTGAATCTCCGCGCGGTTCATCGGCGCGTTTTAGGCCGGAGGGGCACCGTGGTTGGTCCCCTCCGGCTTCGCCGTTGCCTCACGGCAGCGCGTAGATTTCGACCAGCGCCTCGCCGGTGCCGGGACCGGAGATCTGGACAGTGTACCCGCGGCCGGCGGTCAACGTCGCCACCAGGGCCGCGTCGCGGCTGCCCGCGGGAAACGGAAAGGCGCCCGCGGCGGCGAAGGTCGGCGCGAGGGCGCTGTCCCATTGGTCGTTTTCGGCGAGCCGGGCACCGCGGTCGTCGTAGATCTCAAGGCGCGGATCCGCGAGGGTTCCGGGCACGCCGAGTGCGGCGAGTCCCGGTCCGGCGGCCCGTAACAGGACGCGAGCGGGGCCATTGCCCGCGAGGTGGAAGCCGACGATCAGGAGATCGGTGCCGGAACCGGCCCGGTGGCGCGCCGACAGGTTCACGAGGCGTCCTTCAGGTTGCCCGCCGCTGTCGTAGGCCTCGACCAGCACCGCGCCGCCCCCCGGCCCGGCCACGACCGCCGTATGCGGTCCCTCGACGGTGGCCAACAGCGAGGCATCCCGGCTCGCCGGGGGGAACGGGAACGCGCCCAGCGCCGCCATCGTTCCGGCGAGGGCCGCCGGCCAGTCGTTGTTCCCGGCCACCCGCTCGGGGCCGCGGTAAAGGTCGAGGCGCGGATCCGGCAGCGCCCCCGCCAAGCCAAACGCGCCGAGGGCCGGGCCCGCCGCGCGCACCAGGAGGCGCCGCGCGCCGCCGGCCACGACGAAGCCGACGGTCACGCCCTGTTCCGCGGGTAGGTTGGTGCGCAGCGAAAGATTCCCCAGCCACGCGCCGGGACGGTTCGTCGCGACCACCGGCGGCGGCGCGGCCGCGAGTAGGCTCGCCTCGTTGGAGAAGCCGAAGCTGGCGCCGGCGCCGTTCACGGCGGCCACGCGGTAGGCGAGGGCGGTGTTGGCCGGCGCAGTGGCGTCGAGATGCTCGGTCACCGGCGCGCCGACGCTGGTCAGCGTGGTCCACGCTCCCTCGCCCAAGCGGCGCTCAAGGCGGAAGCTGGTGCTCTGCGGGGACGCGTTGCGCCAAGCGAGCCGGACGCCGCCGGGCGTGGCCGTGGCGGCGAGGTCCGCGGGCACGGCGGGGGCGAGGCCGTCGAGGTAGTCCTGCACGCCCTCGCGGATGGCGCGGGCGACGAGCGCACGGAAACGTTCGTCCTGGATCGCCGCGTTGTCGGGCGTCGGCCGATCCATAAACGCGACCTCGATCAGAATAGCGGGCCGGGTCGCGAGGCGGTTCTCGCCGTAGCTACCGTTGAAACCCTGGACGCGGCGGTCGGCCCACGCGGCGAGGTAATCCCGCCGGATCGCGGCGATGAGCCGCCCGTGGACGGCGTCGGCGAGGCGTTTACTCTCGGGGCCGAAGCCGTTGCTGGTGTCGTAGAGGGTCTCCGTGCCGGTGCCGCCGGCGCCGTTGTTATGCAGGCTGACGAGCAGGTCGGCGCCGACGTGGTTGGCCCAGAGGGGGCGGCAGCGGATGTCCTGGCTGAGGTGGTCGAACCCGGGTTCGTTCCAGACCGACGCGGGTGCGCCGAGGGCCTTCACGTGGTAGCGGGCGGCCTCCTGCCAGCGGGGGAAGCCGCTCTCGCCGTTGCCGGCGGCGCGGTCGAGCTGCCGGGTGGAAAGCACCTCGGCGCCGGTGGCCGCGAGCTCGTCGCGCAGCAGGGTGATGAAGTCGTGGTTGACGAAGTCCTCGACGATGCCCTGCCAGTAGCCGCGTTGGAGGACCCAGTTGCCGGCGGCGTTCTGGTAATAGCCGTGGCCGGGGCTGACGGCGAGGCGGCGGCCGGCGAGGAGGGCGGCGCGGGGCGGGCCGGGGGGCAGGGTGGGGCGGGGCTCGCGGGCGGCGAGGAGGCGGTCGAGCGGCTCGCCGTTGAGGAGCGTGTGGATTTCGAAGCCGGGGAAGGCCTCCGCGAGCGGGCCGGCGGCCGCGCGGTGGAGCAGGCGGGAGTGCTGCTCGAAGGCGAGCGTGCCCGGTTCCGGCGCCGCCGGCCCGGGCACGAGGTCGAGGGTGAGCCGCGGGCCCTCGAGCGTGGCGCCGCGCAGCGCCCAGGGCGCACCGGGGGCGGCGAGGACCTCACGCACCGCCGTGGTCGCGCGGGCGAGCGGGTCGCCGGCGTCCGCGAACGCGGCGGGGGCAGCGGCGCAGCTGACGGCGAGGGCGAGGCGGCGGAAAACGCGGGCGACCGGGGGGCGTCGGGGGTGCACGGGCGCGACCGTAGCCCGACGGGCCCGCTACGCAACCGCGCGGCGCGCGCCCCGCCTGCGCGCGGGCCTGTCCCGCAACCGCGGTGGCCTGCCCCGCAACTGCGGTGGCCAGCGGCGGCTTGCCTCCGGGGAGGTTCCGTTGCTC
>JBILWD010000222.1:0-6407 GCA_044370095.1 Opitutaceae bacterium
CCCGCAGAACCGTCGAGCGCCGCCAGCAACTCGACGATGTGCCGGACGTTGCTCTGGGTATCCGTCACCACGAGTGAATTGCTGTCCACATTTGCCGTGATGGTCGCGGAATTGGGCAGCAGCGTGGCGAGGTCCGTCGCCGCCTGGGTGGCGTCGATCCGCTCCAGCGGGATGATCTGCATCACCAACTCGGCATTGTCCGGGATCTGGCGGGCATCGTTGCCCGTCCGGATCGGGATGGCCCGCTTGCGCGCCTCTTCCTTGGAACTCACCACTAGGGTCCGCCCCTTGAGGGTGGCGGTATACCCGCTCTTATTGATCGCTAGGTTGAGCAACTGAACCGCCTCGGTGCGCGAAACGGGCTGGGCGCTCCACATATCGATCGTACCCCGCACCGGGGTCTCCAGGACGATCACGAAGCCGGCGGCCTCGCTGAGGTAATTCAGGACCGTCTCCAGCGGGGCGCCGCGGAAGTTGAACCGCAGGCCGGCGGAGGTGTCGCGGGCGGGGCGCTCGGTCGCCGCAGGCGCTGACTCCGGGGCGGGCGGCGTGTCCGGCGCGGCAGCGGCCGGGGCTTGGGCGCGCACGAGGGCTCCGCCCGCAAGGGTCAGGGTGAGGAGCAGGGGCAGGATGGGCTGGGTGTTCATTCTTTAAGCTGTTTCTCGCGTTGCTTCATCAGGCGTTTGAGGACTTCGGAGGCGTTGGCCGGCACCTCTACGGGGCCGGATTCGGCCCGGGAGCGGGCCTCCGGGACGGGGGAGGCGGAGGCGGTCCACTCGCCGCCTTCCACCCGCGTCAGGCGCTGCGCCACGGCGAGGGAGTAGGTACGTTCCCCGGCGCGGAGTTCCACGGCCGAGGGGGAAACCGCGACCACGGTAAATTCGCCCAGCCGGGCCCCGGCGGCCGCCTCGCCCTTGAGGTGGGGATCAGCGCTATGGAACACAGCTGAGGTTGAAGCGCCGAAGCCGACCACCCCCACGAGGGCGACCTCCTCGGTGCGCACGGGCTTCTCTTCGGGCGCCGCCCGGGTCCGCGCGGTGCGGTTCGGGTTGAAGATATTGCGCTCCGTGACGAGGGCGAAGGCCTCGAGGCTGCCGGCGGGCGCGGTCGGGGCCGCCGCGGGGGCGCCAGCGGGGGCGGGGGCGCCCTCGGAACCACGCCGGCGTTCCGCGGCCGGCGCGGCCACGGTCAGAACGGCCAACAAAGGAATGAGCGAAGCACGGTTCATCGCCGGCCCTCCAGCGGCACCAGCCGCAGCCCACTCACCAACAGACCGAGAGAGAGTTTGCCGCCGGATTCATCCCGCGCGTTGAGCTCCAGCGAGTCGATCCGCAGCGCGAGCGGAGACTTCTCCACTTCGTGCAGGAACCGCACGAGGGCGGGCAGCGATCCCGTCACGTCCACCCGACACTCCAGCAGCGAATACTGGCTGGTCTGGCCGCGCTTCCATTGCGGTTTAATCGAGGCCACCTCCACTCCGCCAGCGCGGCCCCAACGGTCGAAGGCGGTCAGCAGGTCCTGTTCCGCCTTGGCCGGATCCTTGGGCAGGGCCTGACCCTGCATCTCCTGCCAGAGCCCGCGCGTCCGCTCGCCCCGGGCAGCCGTCGATTCGCCCTCGGCGACCAGTTTGCGCAAGCGCGCAATCTCGGCGCTTCGCGCCTGCCAAGCACCGGTCAGCGGGCTGAGCACGAGGCTATCCAGCAGCAACAGGGCCAGCGCGACGCCGGTCAGGATCAGCAGCCAGCGTTGTCGATCCAAGGGAGGTTTACTCATGGCGTGGGGGCTCCGTTCCAGCGGAAGTTGAAGGTGAACTGGGCCGGGGTCTTGCCCCGGATCTGCTCGATCTTGACCGCCTGCACCTCCCGCGACTGGCGGAGCAGGTCCTGCGTGCGCAGCAGCGACGCGTTGTCGCGGGCCGTCCCGGAGACGCTCACGTTGGTCTGACCGTTGATCTCGAAGGACTTGGCCGTGACGGCGCCGGTCTCCGGGAAGCATTCGGTCACTTTGCGCAGGATCGAGAGGTTCCGGAAGGAGGTGTCATACCAAGAGCGGTACTCGCGGATCCGGGACTGGACGGTCTCGAGCTCCTTGACCGCGGGTGCCATCGCCTCCCAGCGCGAGCGGAGGGACCATAGCTGGTACTCCTGCCAGCCAAAGCCGAGGCCCGCCAGCAGCAGCAGGCCCGCCACCGCCGCGCCCGCCGTCGCGAGGCGCCGGGAACTGTACCGGGCGGCAAGTTGCGCCCAGCGGCTGGGTCGCGGCGGCAGGAACTCGAGGCCCCCACCCTGCCCGCTGGCCCGCGCTAGGGCCAAGCGCTCGACCAGTTCCTCGCCGGGCACCCGACCGGGCCCGGCCGCCACCACCTTGAGATTCGCGTCGTTCGCCCACGCCTCCACCGCCGTCGCGAGCCCTTCCACGAGGGCAGGATCGCCCTGTAGCCCAAGCCGGCGGAGCGCTGGCCGCGCCGCTTCGGGTACCTGCTGCAGCGTGATCCGTAGCTCCCGCAGCAGGGCCGCCGAATGCAGCACCCGCTCGCCCGCTTCCGACTCAATGGTCGCCTCCAAGGCGCGCCACGCCACCACCGCCCCCTGCAGCCCGACCAGCAAAACGGCGCCTTCGCCCTCGAGCCAAAGCGTGATCTGGCCCTCGGCCGCGGATCCCAGCGCCCCGGGCACCGCCGTTAACGCTAGGGTGAAGCCGGCCGGTCGGAGCCCCGCCGCTCGCAACACGAGATCCAATTTATCCAGCTGCGCTCGAGCCACCGCGAGCAGGGTGACTCGCCGCTCGCCTTCGGCCTCCCAGCCGGAACGGACGATCTGCAGTTCTTCGGGCGCGCTCGGGAACCCGCGTTCCGCCGCCAGTTGCAGGAAGCCGTCCAGATCATCGCCGGCCAACCCCGGCGGCAACGCCACCGGCAGGGTCATCACCCAAGCGGCAGGCAGCGCGACCACCACGTGCCGCTCCGCCACGCCCGCCGCCTCCAACTGATTGCGAATCTCCCGGCCGACCAATTCTGGCTCAGGATGCAGGAGATCGAGCGTCAGCGGCGCGCTGAAAGCGCGGACCTCCGGCGGCGCGGACTTCCCGCGGCGGACCAGCGCCGCGCGTAGGTGGCCCGGCTCGAAGGCCAAGACGAGGAAGGAAGGGGGCAGGCGGTGGCTCATAGGCGATTGCGGGTTTCCCGCAGCAGTTGCCGGGCGCTGGGGCCGAGGGCCCAGCCGCTGGCCGCGAGATCCTGATGATAGACGATCCGCGGGGTCGATCGACTCGCGTCGAAAACGGTACGGGTCCGGGCATAGCCCCGGCCCCCGCGGGCCACGGCCACCACGTCCGCGGTGAACTGGTAGGAGCGATCCGTGATATACGGCCCCGCGCGAGTGATCGAGCCGCGGCTCAGCACCTGCGCCAGCCACGCAAAGGAAACACGCACTGCGTCGGGGTTTGCCAGCCGGTAAGCGACGATCGCCGGCGCGTTCTCGGGCCCAATACCCGGAATGCACCCCAACACCACCTCGTCGGCCGTATTAACGTTGATCCGCCCGGTCACGGTCGAGCCGGAGCTGGTCGTCACCTCATCCCGGATCTGGGCCCATTCCTCGGCCGTAAAACGCCCCTCCACCATCAATTCCGCCGGGCTGCGCAACTCTTGGCTACCCAAAGCGCGCACGATCTCCTGGGCGCGCCCCCCTCCGAGCCGGCCGAGCACCTGGAGGAAAGCCGGGGACTGCCGGGACTGCGCCGTCGCGACATTCAGACGCCGCGAACCATCCGGGCGGGTGTTCGGCTCGCGGCTGTACACGGTCACGTACTCGAGTAGGCCCGGCTGAACCAGGCCGTCCGCGTTATCCCGCGGCGCCGACTGGTCGCCATCGTTCTCATTCTCGTCGAGGATGCCGTTCCGATTCACATCCTCCCCGAGTAGGACGTCCAGCGAGGCCCCGTAGACCAGCCGCAACTCATCGACAGTCTCAAACGGCGCCCCCTTATTCAACCGCGGCGGATCGAGCAGGCCATAGGTGCTATCCCCGCCCCCGCTCTGGCTGCGGGAGCGCCAGGCCACGATCGCATCGACCAGTTCCGGGGTGATCCCCGGTAAAAGCTCCAGCATCGAACGTGGGGCGGAGTTGAGGTTGAGCTTGGAGGCCTCGTCCACCAGCCGGAAAACGGGTTCATCGCCCGGCCGCTGGTCCGGATCGCGACCGAGGAACCAAAAGGCCGCCTCCCCGACCGCGAGAGCGTCGGCCCGGTAATCGTCCGGATGCGGCACGGTGCCGTTTAGTCCGAACTGGCTCAGCACGAACGCCGCGTACCGCGTCCCCGCGAGCGCCGCCTGCCGGGCCTCGGTCTCCATCACTTGGTTGTCCGCCGCCCGCAGCTCGGCCGACATCTGGTCGGCAAAGTACACGGCCAGCGCAACGAGGCCGAGGCAGACCCAGAGGACAATGATCATCACGGAGCCGCGGCGCCGCGCGCTCCCAGGGGAAGGTTGGGAGCTCACGGCAGCGCGCCCTCCTCCTCCTGCGCTAGGGTGGCGGTGGTTTTCACCAACACCGGCACCACCACCTCGTAGGTCCCCGCTGGCCCGCCGCCCGTTTCCCCCGCAAGGACGAAACTGAAGCGCAGCGCCGAGGGCAGGGTCTCCGTCGCCGTCGAATCCCACGTCTCGGTCCAACCTAGACCATCAAAATAGCTTAGCGCCGCCGACTCCACACCGCCCAGCACCATTTCCTCTTCGGGCAACCCCTCTTGTACCGGAAGTAGATTGCGGGTGACGGCACGAACCAGATCGCGACCGGCCCCGCCGGTGGACGAGGGCACCAAGAAGTAAGCGATGCGCTGCTGATCTGCGAAGGGCGTCCAGCCGTCAATTCGCCCAGTATTCGTGCTCAGATCGGGGGTCACCCGCTCGCCAATCGCATCCGCCATCGAACCGGAGAATGGGCTGGTCTGCAGGCCCTGCGCGAGGGAGGTCTCGCCGCCCGGGAGCATCAATCCGGCAAAGTCCCGGCGCAAGATACCCACCGCCCGTTGCACCCGCCGATCCTCCTCGATCCGGGCGTGGGTGGTCTGATGCAACCGCAACGCCCCAAAGTAGCTGGTCTGGATCACGATCAGGACGACTGACCCGACCACAATGCCGATCAGGAGCTCAAGGAGCGTGAAGCCCCCCGCAAAGCGGCCCGCGCTTGGACGTCCGCGACGCATCAGCCCTGCCCTCCGGTGGCATTCTCCGCGGTGCCCGTCGCGGGTAAAAGGGTGGCGAGGGCGATCTCCTGCGTTGCCCCGCGCACCGAGAAGGTCACGGTCACTGTCGCCTGCTGCAGGGCGTCCTCGGGCCAGTTCTCCACTCGTACGGCCCAAGGATATTCAAACGGCCCCTCCTGCGCGACACCACTGGAGTTGCCGGACGCGAGCTGGCCCTCGGCCAGCAGTTGGCCCAGCACCCGTTCCCCCACCCGCACCGCGGCCGCCTTACGCCGGCCGAGCTCGCCGGCCCGGCTAGCCACGGACATCGCCTCCATCGCCACTGGCACCACCAGAGCGATGAGCATCAGGGAGGCGAGTACCTCCACGAGGGTGAAGGCCCGCCGCGCGGAAAGCCGTTCAGGGCCGGGCATTGGGCGTCCGGATCTCATAACCGAGCCGGTTGGCGGTCAGCGCGATCTCCAGCGCGCCCCCGTCGTCCTGGCGTAGCACCACCCGCGACGGCGCCGCGGGATCGGGAAAACCATCCGGATTAAAGCGGATCGCCGGCCGGTCGGCGCTCAAGCCAAGCCGCTCGTCGTCCTGCTCCGAAACCACCGCTTCGCCCGCGATGGTCACCTCGATGCGCAGGCTCGGCTCTAGGCTAAATTCGAGCCGGCGCACCTCCCCCAGCCCGCCAAACCCCGGGGCCGGCTCCACCCCGTACACTGAACGCACGGGATCAAACCAGACCATCACCGGCACCGCCTCGGCCGCCGCTTGGCTGCGGGCATAGTGCAGGAGCGACAGCACGCGCTGCGCTTCCCCGCTCAGCGCCCGCCCTTTGAAGAAGGAGGCCATCCGCGGGGCCACGACCGAGGCCACGGTCAGCAGGAGCACCATCACCACGATCAGCTCCACTAACGTAAAGCCACGCCGCCCCTCGGGAAGCCGCGGGGAACAGGCAGGGCAATCGTGGTGGCCGGAGCTCATCCCGCGTGCATTCGGCTCAGTTCGCGGCCGCGCGGCCGTTCACGATGTCGTCGGCTGTATTCGCCTGGCCATCGGGACCGACCGAACGCAGGTCGTAGCCCGAGGGGTTCACCCGGCCCGGGAACTCATAGAGGTAGGGTCGGCCCCAAGGGTCGGCCGGGATCTCGCTCTTCAGATAGGGCCCGCGCCAGTTGGGCACGTCCGCCGGCGCGGCTACCAGCTGATTGAGC
>JBILWD010000223.1:0-6381 GCA_044370095.1 Opitutaceae bacterium
TGGGTGCGCGAGCAGGTGCGCCCCGGTGGCACCGGGACCGGTGACAATGTTGACGACGCCCGGGGGCAGCTCGGCCTCCTGCAGGAGCTCGGCAAGCTTCACCGCGGTGAGCGGCGTGTTCGAGGCGGGCTTGAGGACGACGCAGTTCCCGGCGGCGAGGGCGGGCGCGATCTTCCACGCGAGCATCAGCAGCGGGAAGTTCCATGGGATCACCTGCCCCACGACGCCGAGCGGCGCGACCGTGCGGCCGGGGGCGAGATACGCCAGCTTGTCGGCCCAGCCCGCATGGTAGAAAAAGTGGGCGGCGGCCATCGGGACGTCGAAGTCTCGCGTCTCGCGGATCGGTTTCCCGTTGTCCATCGTCTCGGCGACGGCGAACTCGCGGGCGCGGTCCTGGAGGAGGCGCGCGAGGCGGAAGAGGTATTTCCCGCGTTCGGCGCCGGGGAGGCGGGACCAGCGGGGGAAGGCAGCGGCGGCGGCGCGGCAGGCAGCGTCCACGTCGGCGGGACCCCCGCGGGCGAGCTCGGTCAACGGGCGCTCGGTGGCGGGGTTGATGCTGGTGAAGCGGGTGCCGTCCGCGGCGGGTACGAAGCGCCCGCCGATGAAGAGGTCATACTCGGGCCGGATCCGGGGGTCGGCGGTCTCGGGCGCCGGGTCGTAGGGCCACAGGTCCCCGAACAGGAGCTCCGGGGCGGGTCGGCGGGGGCGGCGGGAAGAGGCAGGCGGGGCCATGGGGAGGGTCAGTAGGACTCGGCGGCCTCGCTGAACGCGTAGGGCGCGGGGTAGGCCCCGGTGCGCTCCTTCTCCAGCTGGCGCACGAGGTCGTTCAGCAGGGCGCTGGCGCCGAAGCGGTAGCGGGCCGGGGTGAGCCAAGCATCGCCGAGCGTCTCCTTGACGGCGACGAGGAAGTGGAGCGCCTGCTTGGCGGTGCGGATGCCGCCGGCGGGCTTCATCCCGATGGCGACGCCCGTCTCCAGGTAATGGTCGCGGATGGCCTCGAGCATCACCTGCGTGTTGGCGAGCGTGGCATTGGTGGCAGTCTTGCCCGTGCTCGTCTTGATGAAGTCGCCCGGCCGCAATTCGCCGAGCGCGAGGCAGGAGGCCGCGCGGATGTGGTCGTAAGTCTCGAGCTCGCCCACCTCGAGGATGACCTTGAGCGCCGCAGGGCCGCAGGTGGCCACCACCGCCGCGATCTCGTCGCGCACCCGCGTGAGCTCACCGGCGAGGAAGGCGCCGCGGTTGATCACCATGTCGATCTCGTCCGCTCCGTCGGCCACCGCGCGGCGCACCTCGGCGAGGCGGGTAGCGAGCGCCGTCTGCCCGCTCGGGAAGGCGGTGGCGACCGAGGCCAGCCGCACGGGCGAGCGCAGCCCGAGGGTCCGGCGCGCGGGGCGCACCATCGCCGGGTAAAGGCAGACCGCGGCCGCGGGGGGAACGGCGGGATCGTCATGCGGCCGGAGCGCCTTGCGGCAGAGGGAGGCTACCTTGCCCGGGGTGTCCTTCCCCTCGAGCGTCGTCAAATCTACCATCGAGACCGCGAGCTTCAGGCCCTGCACCTTCGCGGCCTTCTTAATCGAGCGGGTGGTGAACTTGGCCACGCGCTCTTCGACGCCGACCCGGTCCACCGGGCCGACGGCGGCGAACCAGCGACGGAGGGCGGGCGGGGCGGAGGACGCGCGCATTGCGACTGACTATCGGCCCGCGAATCCCGAAAACAAACGAAAACTCCCCAGCCCGCTCCGGGCTGGCGTCGACGCCCACCGACAGTGCAGGCTCGCGAAATGCCCCTCCCCTCCCGCTGCCTCGCCCTCGCCTGCCTGTTTCTCGCCCTGATTGTGCCCGCCGCACGTGCGGCCGAGGACGCCCTGACTAACGCCCTGCGCGCAGCGGATGACGAGCGCATCGCGGCCACGATCGCCGCCGACCGCGCCCGCCTGGCTGCCATCTACTCCGACGCGCTCCACTACGCCCACTCGAACGGCAAGGTGGACACCAAGGCCTCCCAGATCGAGGGGCTCGCCACCGGACCTAATCGCTTTGAGTCCTTCACTTACAGCGAGCGGACCTTCACCGCCGCGGGCCCGGGCGTGGCGCTGATGAAGGGGCGCGTGTCCGCTGGGTTGCGGAACCGCGCCAGTGGCCAGCCCAGCCGGATGGAGCTCTCCTACCTCGCCGTGTGGCGGCAGGAGGGCGGCCAGTGGCGCTTCCTCGCCTGGCAATCGTGCCGACTGCCGGAACCCGCGGCGCCGGCGCGCTAAGCCCAAACCTCAGGCGTCACTTCCGCGCGGGAGCGGCCGCGGCGAGCTGCCAATGCTCGTTGTCGGCGCGATCCTGCTCGAAGATTGCCCGCGCCCGCGCCACCAGCTCCGGTCGCGCGGCAGCGAGGTCGCGCTGCTCGGCCGGGTCCTCGCGCAGATCGAAGACCTGCACGGGCGCGTCGAGCCGGCGGAGGCGCAGGGCCTTCCAGCGGCCATCGAGGAGCGCAGCCTGGCTGACGCCCTGCTCATAGAATTCCCAGTAGAGATGCGGGTGCCGCGCCTGCTCGCCGCGACCCAGGAGGGTCGGAACCAAGCTGACGCTGTTCAGGTTGGCCGGGGGCCGCGCGCCCGCGAGCTCCGCCCAGGTCGCCATCAGGTCGCCAAAGTAGCCCACGTGATCGGAGACGGCGCCGCCCCGAATGCGCCCGGGCCAGCGGGCGAGGAACGGCACCCGGATACCGCCGTCCGTGAGGCTACGCTTCAACCCGCTGAAGGGGCCAGAGGGTTGGAAGAACGCCGGGTCGTAGCCGGGGCCACCCTCGCGGTGCGGACCGTTGTCGCTGGAGAACATCACGAGCGTGCGCTCGTCGAGCCCCAGCGCCCGCAGGCGATCGAGCAGCGCGCCGACGTCGCGATCCATCCGCGTGATCATCGCGGCGTGGTTCTTGGCTGACTCGGGCCAGTCGCGACTCGCATACGGGCTCTGGTCGGGCACCTCGTTACCCTCGCCGAGCTCCTTGGAGCGCTCGTTGTTGGCGTGGGGGGTGACGAGGGACCAGAAGAGGAAGAACGGGCGCGCGCGGTGGCGTTCCACGAAGGCGAGCGCCTCCGCGGTGAGTAGGTCGCCGCCGTAGACGACGCGGTTCTTGGAGTAACCGGCCCCGTCGACGCCGCCGACCGGAACCAGATCGTTCGCGAGCGGCACCTTCACGCCGTCGCGCCAGAGGAAGCTGGGGTAGTGATTGTGCGCGTGCGTCTGGTTCAGGTAGCCGAAGTAGGAATCGAACCCTTGCCGGCGCGGCTCGCCGGGCAAGTCCACCTCGCCAAGCCCCCACTTGCCCACCAAGCCCGTCGCGTAACCCGACTCGCGGAGCACGCGCGCCACCGTGACGTCGCTGGCCTGCAGCGACTGGGCGAGCGGGTTGCGGCCGCCGGCGTTGCCGCGGACACGGGTCCGGCCGAGGTGCTGGCCCGTCATCAGCACGCTGCGCGACGGAGCGCAGACCGTGCTGCCAGCGTAGAACTGGGTGAAACGCACCCCCTCGGCCGCGAAGCGATCGAGGCGCGGCGTCTGGATGAGGCTCTGCCCGTAGCAGCCCAGCTCGCCCCAACCGAGATCGTCAGCGAGGATGAAGATGATGTTGGGAGCGGGGGCGGGCGCGGCGGACGTCGCGGGGGCTAGACCCAACGTCGCAGCGAGCAGGGGAAGCAGGCGGAACAGGCGCATTGCGCGCACGATGCGGCGAAGCCCCGGCGGAAGGCAATGCGAACCAGCCTGACGGACGCTGGCTTGACGCCCGCCCCGGCGCGCCCCGCAGTGACCCAAGCGATGCTCGCGCCGACGCCCTTCCTCGTGCTGCTCCTCGCACTGCCGGCGCTGGCGCCGGCGGCGGAAGCGTGGCGCTTCGTGGCGGGCTCCGCTCCGGAAACCGCCAGTCGACCACTCCTCCTCGACTCGCGGACCCGCTTCGTGGTCCTCGATGGACGCGCCGCGCTCGATCCGGGACCACCTGGAAAGGGACCGGCCGCACTCCTCGTTCGCTCCGACTCCCCGCGGCCGGTGGACGTCGCCGGCACGCCGCTCGAGCTCGGCGCCCGCGCATGGAGCGTCGCGGCCCGGCTCTGGCTCCGACCCGACGCGGGATCCGACGAGGGCGTGCTGCTCGCGCTCGGCCCCGCGGACGGGGAACCGGTCCTGCGCCTGAGCGTGCTGCCCGCGGAGGATGCCTTCCTTCTGACCGCCCTCGGCCCGGCGGACGACGGCGGTTCCCAGGCGCCCGGGCGGTCCCGTGAGTTCGCCGACCCGGGCGGCCCGCCCCACCAGCGTTTCCGGGAACTGACGGTGCTCCTGACCCTGCCCGCCCGCCTCCCGCGCGGCCGCTGGTTCCACGTCGTGTGGCGGCACGACGGGGCGGGGATCCTGCGCCTGACTATGGACGGCGGGGACGTTGCGGCAGCGACGGCGCGGCTGGCGGATCCGCCGCGCGGCGGCGGCCTGCAGCTCACCCTCGGGAGCGACCTCCGGGGCGGCCGGCCCTGGCCCGGGGCGATTGCCGAAGTGGCCGTGAACCCCGCGGCCTCCCGATGAGCGACTGGTTCCTCGCCGATGACCTCAGCGGCGCCCTCGACGCGGGCGCGGCCTTCCACGCGGCCGGGAGGCGGGTCCGCCTTGTGGAGGCCACGGACGACTGGTGGCCCGGGACGGAGGGCGAGCTCGTCGGCGTGAACACCGAATCGCGCAACCTGCCCCCGGACGCGGCCGCGGCGCGGGTGGCGGCGACCCTCGCGCACGCGGCCGCGCACGGAGCCCGGCTGGTGTTCAAGAAGATCGATTCCACGCTGCGCGGTCCCGTCGCGGCGGAACTGGCGGCGGTGCGACGCCAGCTCCCCGGGCACCGCATCTTGTTCTGCCCCGCCAATCCCGCGGCCGGCCGCACGGTCGAGCACGGGCAACTCCTCGTCCGGGGCGTGCCCGTCCTCGCGACCGAGTTCGCACGCGACCCGGCGGCCCCCGTTCGCGAAGGCGACCTCCGCCGGATCGCCGGCGCGGAGGCGGGGCTGCTCTTCCCGGATGCGCGGGACGACGGCGATCTGGAGCGGGCGGTCGCGGCGGTGGCGGTTCCGCCCGGCCCGTGGCTGGCGGTGGGTTCGGGGGCGCTGGCGGGCCCGGTGGCTCGCCGGTTGGGCAGCCCCGCGGGGATGATGCGGCCCGAGCGGCACCCGGCCCCGGGTGCGGTGCTCTTCCTTGGGGGCAGCGCACATCCCCTGAACCGGACGCAGGCGGAGCGCCTCGCGGCGGCGCGGAGCCTCGCCGTGCTCCGGGCTGACCCGACGAATCCAGGATCGGCCCTTGCGGCGGGCGCGGCGCAACTGCGGACCACCTGCGGGGCCGTCGTGCTCGCGCCGGACGCGCGCGGGCAGCCGGAGCGGATCCGGGAGGTCATCGCGGCGATCGGCGCGGCGCTGGTCCGCGACCACGGGGTGCGCAGGGTATTTGTCACTGGCGGGGAGACCGCGCGGGCCCTGGCGGCGCGCCTCGGCCTGCGGGAACTGGTCGTGGCGGGGAACGTCGAGCCGGGCCTCGTCCTCGCCACCGCGGCCACTCCGGCGACCGGGCCCCTGCTCTTCGCGGTCAAGCCGGGCGGCTTCGGGGATGCGGACACCTGGCTCCGCGCGGCGGCCGCGCTCGGGCACGCCGCCGCACCCTGAACGGCCTCAGCCGAAGCGGCTGACGTCGATCCCGAGCACGCGGGCGGCGGCGGCGCGGTCGCCGCGCGTGGCGTGCAGCACCTGGTCGAGGTACTGGCGTTCCTGCCCGGCGAGGTAGTCGGTCAACGACGGCCAGCGCGTCACCTCATGGACCCGCAGCGGAAGCTGCTGGGAGGTGACGACCCGCGACTGCGATTCGGTGACGATGCGGGAGATGACCGCGCGCAGCTCCGTGAGGTTGCCGGGCCACGGGTAGGCGCTGAGCACCGCGAGGGCGTCGGGCGTGAACTCCACCAGCCGACCCTCGAACTGCGGGTGGGCGACGCCGGCGCAGATGTGCCGGATCAGGTGGGGCAGGTCCTCCGGGCGTTCGCGGAGCGGCGGCAAATTCACGGGCAGGGCGGCCACCCGGAAGAACAGCTCCTCGTGGAACTTGCCCGCGTCGACCATCGCCTCGAGGTCCTGGGTCGTGGCCGCGATCAGCCGGAAACTCTGGGCGTTCTGGCGGAGGACGCTGACGAACTCCCGTTGCACCGGAATGCTGAGGCGCTCGATGTGCTGGAGCAGCAGGGTGCCGCCGCGGGCCTGGCGCACCCAGGCGCCGCCCTCGCCCTTCTCGCCCAGCAGCCCCGCGCGGAAGTCCTGCTCCGAGCAGAGGGTGCCGTCGACCCGCACCAGCGCCTCCGGCGCGCCG
>JBILWD010000036.1:0-18590 GCA_044370095.1 Opitutaceae bacterium
CCGCCCCGTCCCGTCCTTGGGGCGGCGTAACGAAACCGCCGTGCCCGGAAAGGGGAACTCCTTGGGCAGGCGGAGCGCTTTCACCCCGCGGCTCTGGGTTGATTTGGCCTTCGTCTTCATACCCCCAGCCTGAAATCGCCGCCACCTACGTCAAGCGCCCGGGGCCTCGCGCGAGCCCCGCATTTTGGGGCCGCCGCGGCCTTGGCAGCGGGGCGTAAACCTGCCACCCCCTTTCCCACCCCGATGCGTCCCCTCCCCTTGCTCCTCCTTCTCTGGGCGGCCGTCACCGGCCCCGCGTTCGCCGCCGCGCCCTCCCGGCCCAATATCGTCTACATCGTGGCCGACGAACTGGGCTACTTCGAGCCTGGCTACTCCGGCAACCCGCACCTCCTGACGCCGAATATCGACCGGCTCGCCGCCGAGGGCGTGCGCTTCACGCAGGGGCTAGCCGGGTCCGCGGTCTGCGCCCCGACGCGCGCCTGCCTCCTGACCGGCAAGCACAGCGGCCACACCTCCGTCCGCCTCAATGGCGGCGGCACCCCGCTGCGCGCCGGCGAGGCCACGATCGCCTCGATGCTAAAACCCCTCGGCTATGCGACCGGCGGCTTCGGCAAATGGGGCGTGGGCGGCCGCGGCTCCACCGGCGTGCCCGAGCGCCAGGGCTTCGACGTGTTCTTCGGCTATTACGACCAGGTCCACGCCCACACCTACTACCCGCCCTACCTCATCCGGAACAGCGCCGAGGTCCCGCTGCCCGGCAATCGGGGCAATAGCGAGGGGACGACCTACGCCCAGTACGTGATCTTCGACGAGGCGGTGCGCTTCATCCGCGAGAGCCGCGACCGGCCCTTCCTCGCCTACCTGCCCTTCACCCCGCCGCACGGGAACTTCGATATTCCCGACAGCGATCCCTCCTGGGCGCTCTTCCGCGACCGGCCCTGGCCCGAGCCCGCCCGCCGCTACGCCGCGATGGTGCACCTGCTTGACCGCCAGGTGGGGCAGATCCTCGCCCTCCTGCGGGAACTCGGCCTCGAACAGAACACGCTCGTACTGTTCAGCGGGGACAACGGTGGCGCGGACTACTTCGTTAGCCCGGAGTTCCCCCGCGGGGTCCACGGCGCCAACAAGGATCCGCGCACGGGCACCGAGTTTCGCGGCAAGAAGGGCCAGCTGTACGAGGGCGGCCTGCGCGTGCCCGTCGTCGCGCGCTGGCCCGGCCGCATCGCCCCGGGCCGCGTGAGCAACCATCTTTGGTATTTCCCGGATATCCTCCCCACCATCGCCGAACTGTGCGGGGCGCCGTTGCCGCCCGACATTGACGGCCTGAGCCTCGTGCCGGAGTTGCTCGGAGCGGCCGCCGCGGGCCGCCCGCAGGCGCAACACAAGTACCTCTATTGGGAGTTCGTGGGCCAAGTGGCGGTGCGCGAAGGCAACTGGAAGGCGATCCAGCCCAAGGCCGGGGCCCCATGGGAACTGTACGACCTTGCCCGCGATGTGAGCGAACGGAACGACCTCGCGGCACGGCATCCGGACGTGCTCGCGCGGCTGCAGGGGCACGCCGGGCAAGCCCATACGCCCGTAGTCGAGGGCACCTTCACCTCCACGGAACTCCACGAGCGTGACCGCGCGGCGAAGTTCGGCGGTAACCCGCCGCCGGCGAAGGCCAAGGCACGCAAGAAAGGCCAGTAGGGCGGGGACTCGGTGGACGGTTTTCGGTGGGCAGTTGCCGGTAGGCAGCGGTTTGGTCAGGACAAGGGTAACAGTTCATTGTCAGGACATAGGTAACACCCGGGGCGTTGTAGCACGCTGACGGCCCACAACGCTGGGCTGCACTTGGGATCCGCCTTGTTGCCGGCCCGCAGGGCGTCTATCCACCCCTTATGCCGACCCCTCACCCCGCCGGCCGCGTTGCCGGCCTTTGCGCGCTTGCCCTGGCCCTCGCCGCCACGGCGTCCCTGCCCGCCCAAGTCGCCCCCGGCGCCCCGCCGCGTGAAGCCGCCCCCGCCGTCGTCGAACTCAGCCCCTTCGAGGTCAATACCAGCCGCGACGTCGGCTACGCGGCCGAGAACACCCTCGCGGGCAGCCGCTTGAACGCCCGCCTCCGCGACACCGCCGGCTCGGTGTCGGTGTTCACCAAGGAGTTCCTCGACGACCTCGCCATCACGGACCTGCAGGGCGTGCTCGATTACTCGATGAACTCCGAACTGGACACCAATGCCTGGCAGGCGGGCAACGTCCAGAACCCGATGATCAGCGGGGAAAACCTGCTCACCCGCACGTCCGTCCGCGGCCTCGCCGCTAGCCAGGGGATGGACTACTTCATGAGCATCACGAATATGGACCCCTACCGGGTGGGCCGATTCGAGGATACCCGCGGGCCCAATAGCATCCTGTTCGGGGTCGGCGCGCCTGGCGGGCTGCTCAACCAAACCTCCAAGACCGCCTCGCTCGCCCGCAATGCCGGCACGCTACGCTACGGGGCGGGCTCGTGGAGCCGTAGCCGCACTGAATTCGACCTCAACCGGGTACTCGTCCGCGACCGCCTCGCCCTGTCCGTGGCCGCGGTGCACCAGGAGAACGGCGGCTGGCGGCAATTCGATTTCCAGGACAAGGAACGCGCGTTTGCGGCCGTAGTGTTCCGCCCCATCCGCACCCTGACCCTACAGGCGATGGGCGAGAAGGGGCGCGATAGCGGCGGCGTGCAGAAGACGATGCCGCCGATGGACGAGTTCCTCGCCTGGTATGACAACCGCGCGGCCAAGGGCGTGGACGCGGTGACGGTCGCCCCGAACAGCGCGGCCCCCACCGCGGCGATGATCGCCAACGGCATCGCCACCCGCAACGGCACGGCGGGTGGACTGAACCGCCGCGCGACCTTCATCGAGAACAGTGGAGGGATCTTTGACGCGATCGGTACCTACCTCTCCGGCAGCTACAATGTGGCCGGCGTGCGCGCGCCGGACGGCACGCCGGGCGTGGCCAGTTCGTCGCTGGTGATCAACGACCCGAAGTTCTACCCGCGCTGGGCCAATGCGACCGGCGCCGGCTCCCGCCGCGTGCAGGACCTCCACAACTACACCCTGATCGCTGATTGGCAGGTGTCGCGCAACCTGACCGTGAACGTCGCCCGGCACGCGCAATGGACCCTGCTCACGACGCGCACCCTCGTGGGCAACGATCCGGTGATCCGCGGCGACCCGAACCGCACGCTGGGCCTGAACGGTCCAGCCAATCCCTTCGCGGGCCGCCTGTATGTGGACGGCAACTGGCGCGGCAACCGGCACGAGGGCGATTTCCGCGAGACGCGCGTCTCGGCGACCTACGCCCTCAATCCGCGCTGGAAATGGCTCGGGCGCCACCGCCTAGCCGGCGCGTGGGCGGAATCGCGCCAGACGGATGTGAACGAGCTCTCCTGGCTCTCACTCGCCGGCAGTCCCTTCAATGCGCTGACCAGCAACGCCAACAACCGCGTCGCCGCGCGGTACTACTTCACCGAGGGGGACGTCGGCACCTACCGAGCAGGCGACTGGCGGGCGCTGCCGACCAAGTTCACCTTCGGGGGCCGCGACTACGGCCTCGTTTTCGCCAACGATGCGGCGGGCGCCAACAACAGCGGGATGCAGCAGGACAACCGTTCCCTGCTCGGCGTGGCCCAGAGCTCGTTCTGGCGCGACCGGCTCGTGACCACCCTCGGCTACCGCGAGGACCAGGTGGCCGTGACCCAGTTCGGCTACTACGTGGACCCGGCCGTGGGCGACCGGCCGGATCGCGACCCCGCCAAGGCGACCGTGACCCGCGTGACGGCGCGGACCGAGTCGACCGGCCTCGTGTTCCACGCCACCGAGTGGTTGTCGTTCATCGCGAATCGGTCCTCCAACACCGGTGTGCCGCCGCTGGCGCGCACCGTCTTCCCGCTGGGCCAGCTGGCGCCGCTCTCGCGGGGCAAGGGGGCGGACTATGGGGTGGGCCTCGACCTGCTCGGCGGCCGCGTGAGCGCACGGCTGGTGTACTTCACCGCGGAGGAGAAGGGCCGCATCACCAGCGCGGGGCTGGGCGGCGCCCCGGCGCGCAACCAACGCGTGCTGGACGCGTATGCGCCGGTGCTGGTGGGGCCCGGGCGGCCGTTCAACGCGGCGCAATGGGCGGAGCTGTACCGGGCCTATACCCCGCCGGCGAATGCGATCTCCTCGGACTTCGTGTCCGAGGGCTACGAGTTCCGCCTGACGACCAACCTGCGGCCGGGCTGGCGGCTGGTGCTGAACTATTCCTACACCGATTCCGGGCGGACCAACCTCGCGAACGAAATGGCGGATTGGTACGGCCTGCGCCCGGCGGAGGGCGTGCTGGTGCGGCAGGGGGTGAACCAGGATGCGCTGGGCCGCTACGTGGCGGATCCGGCGGCATTCACGGCCACGGGAGCCGTTGCCAAGTGGCTGGAGCTGGGCGGCCTGAATCCGGCGGCCAATCCCTCGACCCTCGTCACCAACACCACCGGCACCACCGTGGCGCAGGAGATCTACGACCTCACGCGGGCGCTGAACGACGAGAAGGAGCTGCAGGAGAAGCGGTGGGGCGTGCGGCCGCACAAGATCAGCTTCTTCACCGCGTATGATTTCCGGGAGGGCCGACTGAAGGGCTTCACCGTCGGCGGTGGCTGGCGCTGGCGGAGCGCGAACGTCATCGGCTCCGATGCGCAAGGCCGGGAGATTACGGGCAAGGAGATCGCCGCGGCGGACGCGATGCTGGGGTACAACACGCGGCTGGGCCGCCTGCCGGGGCGCTTCCGCTTCCAGGTGAACGTCGCGAACCTGTTCGATCAGGACGAGATCATCCCGGTGCGGCTCGCGACCGGGACGGCGGCGCGCGACGGGTTCAACCTGCCCGGCGGCCGCGGCGCCGCGCTGAGCCGCTACGATCTGGTCTCCCCGCGGGAGTACCGCTTCACCACCACCTATTCCTTCTGACCCGATGCGCACTACCGTCCTTCTGTCGCTGCTCGCGTCCGCGGTCCTGTCGGCGGGCACCCCGCCGGCGGCCGCGCCCGGTCCCGCCCCGGCAAAGTCCCCGGCCGCCCCGGTGGCCGGGCCGGTCGTGCCGGAGCGCAAGCCGGACGTCATCTATGTGCCGACCCCGCGGAAGGTGGTGGACGAAATGCTGCGGATGGCGGAACTGAAACCGGAGGATGTCGTGTACGACCTCGGGTGTGGGGATGGGCGGATCGTGATCGCGGCGGCGAAGCTGCGGGGGGTGCGGGCGATCGGGTACGACATTGATCCGGAGCGGGTGAAGGAGGCGCGGGCGAACGTGCGGGCGGCGGGCGTGGAGCATCTGGTGCGGATCGAGCAGGCGGATGTCTTCACCCTGGACCTCACTGGGGCGACGGTGATCACCCTATACCTCCTGCCGCAGTTGAACGTGCGGTTGATGCCGCAGTTGGCGCGGCTGCGGCCGGGGTCGCGGATCCTGTCGCACAACTTCGACATGCGCGGGGCGCAGCCCGTGGAGGTGCGGCACGTGACCGTGGAGCCGGGTGCGGACGGGGATTTCTTCGTGGACGAGGATGGGAACCACACCGTGTACAAGTGGGTGGTGCCTTGGGAGGTGGAAGGGGTGGCGCGGTGAGGCGGGGCGGCAAAATAGCAGTTGACGCGGCGGGGTCGGCCTTTACCCCTTTCAGTCCCTCGCGGGCGTAGCTCAGTTGGTAGAGCACCACCTTGCCAAGGTGGACGTCGAGAGTTCGAGTCTCTTCGCCCGCTCCATTTCGCGATAAGCCCCGGTAGCCGAAAAGGTTACCGGGGCTTTCTGTTTCGGAAATCCCGCTCCGCTCCTAACGAAATCGGGCCTTTTTCCTTACAAAACGCCCAGCAGCGCCGAGCGTCGCCCAGGACGCCGAGCATTTCCCGGACGGTCTCACGGTCGAATGAGGCCTCCTCCTCCCGGCGATTCCTCGAGCGGGCTAGGCGGATTTGCTCGCGCAGGAGCTCGGCCTTGAGCTCGTTCAGCGTGGCGTTGCCCGCGCGGGCCAAGCCCAGCCGGTCGACAAATCCGCGCCACTCCTCGACGTTCCAGCCCTCCGGCGCGCCCTTGAGCTGCCGATAGAGGCGGAGCAATTCGGCCGACAGGTTGAGCGCGGCAGCCATCGCGCGGGGCGGCTCGGGTTGGGCGTGATCGCTCATCGTGGACCAAGTTTCGTCAAAAGTTCAGCCACTCGGGCACGCGTTAGGTCGCGTAACCCGCGCTCCAACCCCACCCCTAGAAGTCCCCCCCGCCAAGGGCCACGCAGCAGGGACAAAGGGACAGAACTCCAAAGCCCCGCCCCACGCTTTCACGTTGGGCAGGGACAGAACGTCCGCTTGTGAACTACGCCAACGCGGCGGGGTTCACGGCGTAACGAGGCGAAAAAACTTACTCGTTGACAGCGAGGAGCCGGAGCTTTGTCCCTCTCCTCCGCGATCACTGCGACCGACGTTCGAATCTTCGCCAACCCGCCTTCAAAATCGGACGATTTGTTAAATTTTCGCTCCGGGATCTTTGTCAACCGGCTCTTCGCGCCGCAGTCCGGTCAGACTGTCGTGAGAGTTGGGGAGACACTAAGGGTCCGATTCCGTTGCTCTGCGCCACCCTCCCCTTAAAACTCTCCCGGACCCGATCCCCCTGAAACTCCCGTTCCCGATCAATCACTCTCGTCCCCTATCAGTCATGTTCAAGAACCTTAAGCACTTTTTGGTGGCTACGTTGCTCGCGGGCATCTCGCTGCTGCATGCCGCGGAAACCTTGCCAGAGGAACTGGTGCAGAGGGTTTCCGGCGAAGTGATCGAGTCGGTCAAGGCCGACAAGGCCATCCAAGCGGGTGATTTCAAGAAGATCATCGCCCGGGTGGACGAGAAGCTGCTGCCGCACCTGAACATCCAGCGCATGACCTCCTCGGCCGTGGGACGCTACTGGCGGCAAGCCACGCCCGAGCAGCAAAGGCGCCTGCAGGAGGAGTTCAAGACCTTGCTGGTACGCACCTATGCCGGGACACTCATCCAGGTTCGCGACCACAACGTGGTGATGCGCCCCATGCGCTCCAAGCCCGAAGACACCGAGGTGGCGGTGCGCACCCAGATCAAGGGCAGCGGCGAGCCGATCCAGGTTGACTACCGGCTCGAAAAGGTCGGGGGCAAGTGGCAGATCTATGACGTCAATCTGCTGGGTGTCTGGCTGGTGGACAACTACCGGTCGAGCTTTGCGCAGGAAATCTCCGCCGGGGGCATCGACGGGTTGATCGCCAAGCTCACCGAGCGAAACAACACAGCCGCCAACGCCAAGCCCTGACATACCCCAGGACCGTGCTGCTGCTGCCCTTCACGCTGGGCAACGGAAGGGGTCACGTCCGGAATCCGGAAACCAAGCGCGGTCCTACCCTGAATCGGGGGAATGGCGCCGTTGAAGGGAGCGCCCCGGACCCTGGGCTCCGGAGATGTCACGAAAGCTACGTCTTGAGTTTGCCGGTGCGTGTTATCACGTGACCAATCGCGGCAACTACCGGCGCGATCTCTTTGCGGCCGCTGGTGCCGCCCAGTCATTTCATCAGTGCCTGGACGAAGCGTGCACCCGGTTTGGCTGGCTGCTGCATGCCTACGTGATCATGCGGAATCATTTTCACCTCGCGGTGGAGACGCCCGAGCCGAATTTGAGCGCCGGCATGAAGTGGCTTCAGGGAACTTGGGCGCAGCGCTTCAACCGGTTTCGGCGGGAGACGGGCCGGCCCTTCCAGGGACGCTACCGGGCTGGCCACCTCGAGAAAGGTCACGCGCTGGCCCAAGCAGCACACTACATTCACCTGAATCCCGTGCGGGCGAAGATCGTTTCGGCCGACCGCGTGGGCGAGTATCCGTGGAGCAGCCTCGCATGGCTGGGGCGCCGCCGGCGGCCGGCTTGGCTCAACCCGGCGACCGTGCTGCAGGAAAGTGGCGGTCTTGCGGATACGCCCGCCGGTTGGCGCAGCTATGCGGCCTACCTGGGCGTGCTCTTCGAGGAGGATGCCGCGTTCCGCGAGGAAAAGCATTCGCGGCTGCTGCGGGGGTGGGCGCTCGGTTCAGCCATCTATCGGGCGGAATTACGGGCAAAGCTCCGCGCGGCAGCGGACCAGCAGTCGCGTTTCGAACTGGTCGGCGCGGACCGCAGCGCCACCCGGGAAGCGCGGTCCGAATGGTGGGAGGATCGGCTCCGGGTCATCGCGCAAACCTTGGCCATCAACCTCGCGGAACTGCCCCGCAGGAAATCAGCTCCCGAGAAGCTGGCCTTGGCGGCAGCCATGAAGGAAACAACATCGGTATCGCTCGGCTGGTTGGCAAAACGGCTGCAGCTGGGGGCAACCGACAGTGTCGCCTCCCTGCTCACACGATTTTGTGCGCAAAGAAAGAACCAGGGCAGATAATTCCGAATTCCGGACGTGACCCCTTTATCCACCGCGCTGCGCCGGCTCGACGACGCAGTTGCGGCGGCTGAACGTGCCCGCGTGCTCCGGCCGAACGATTTGTTCATCAACACCACACTTTCGCGCATCTGGATGGAGCGCGGCGACAAGGCTCGCGCCGAACATTTTGGCGCTCAGGCCAAGATCTTGAACTGGAAGGACCAGCTCCAGCAGCCCGGGCCCGAGAAACTGGAGTAACGGCAGGACTCGCGGCGCCAACCGAAAGCGCAGGTGCGGACCGGCAAGATCACCGCGTCCGTGGCGTGGGCACTAAGGATTTGTTTTCTTCCGATTCTTCTCCATTCCCTCCGAATTGTTTGAGTACGGTAACCCTACAGCAGATCTCAATATTTTCCGGACTCAGCCATGAGCAGATCCTGCGCATCGAAAGGCTCGGAGAACGCGTCACATTGACCGCAGGAGAATATCTGGTGCGCGAAGGGGATCGCTCGCTCGATGTGTATCTTATCCTTAGCGGTCGCGCCGAAGTGAGCAAGGGCGTTGGTCAGATGCGGGTCACCGTGCTCGGTGCCGGAGCGATCGTCGGGGAGATTGCGCTGATCGAACGCGGGGCACGTTCAGCCTCGGTTCGAGCGATCGAACGCCTGGACGTCCTGGCCTTGCGCGAGAGCCGCTTCATCGATCGACCGGAGCTTTCGGATATCTACCCCGCGCTGATGCGCAATGTCTCGCGCGAGCTTTGCGAACGGGTGCGCGAGCAAAACGACGTGACCGTCAAGTCCCTCGCGGCTCGCGTGTCCATGGCAAGGTTCATCGTGAACTTTCTCATGCTGTCGTCGCTTTACACCATTTCCCTTGGGGTGTTGCTGCGTCTTAAACAGCCCTTCGCCTCGCCCACTTTCATCACGCTCGGGCTGCTCGTCGTTTTCGTCGCCGCACTCTTCCGGTTCATGCGCAAGAGCGGGCACCCGCTTTCGACTTATGGTCTCACGCTGAACGGTTGGCAGCGTTCACTCAAAGAGTCGCTCATCGCAACCGCCGGGTTCATGCTTCTCACCCTGCTGGTGAAGTGGGTCATTGTTCGCACCGTTCCCGCGATGGCAGGCAAGCCGCTGATCGATCCGGTTGGCTCGTTCACCGATTATGCTTTGCCATTCTCGTGGAGCTCCTGGTTCCTGTATGTCGTGCTCTATACGCTGTTCTGCCCCATCCAGGAGTTCGTCGCTCGCGGGGGAATTCAAAGCGCGCTGCAACAGTTTCTCTCGGGGCCGACCGATCACCCGTCGACCGCCAGCAAGTGGATGGCAAACCTGATTGCAAACTGTGCTTTTGTGGCCGTCCACATGCATATATCGATCAGCTTCGCCCTCCTGGCATTTATCCCTGGCGTGCTCTGGGGCTGGCTCTACTCGAGGCAGCCGACGCTGGTCGGCATCTCAATTTCGCATGCCGTCATTGGCGTCTGGGCCGGCTTCGTCGTGAATGTCCACGCCTGATGCCTGGTGGCCCGATGACACTACATGACAAGATCGCCGAACGCTATGACGAGGATTACGCCGGACTTCTAGCTGGGGCCAGATCTCGATGGGAAACGCAGATCCACGAGGTTTTGCGTCCTCAAGCCGATTATCGAGTGCTCGACATTGCCGCCGGGACTGGCGTGTCCCTGGCGTACCTCGAAGCGCAATGGGAAAAGCTGCATCTCTCGGCCATCGACCTCTCGCCCAAGATGCTCCAAGTGGCACGGCGAAGGATTTCGTCCCCACTGCGCTGCATTTGCGACAACGCCCTCAACGCCGAACGCCATTTCGCCGCCGAGTCACTGGACCTGATCCTCTGTCACTTCCTCTTCTCGCATGTCGATCCCCGGAGCATACTGCAGTCCCAATACCGACTGCTTCGTCCGGGCGGACACGTCTCGATCATCACCACCACAAAGGAACAGTTCCGCGGCCTCCTTGAAGGACCCTGGTCCTTCCCGGGAAGGGTGTTCCGCATCAATCGCGAGTTCGAGAAATCATCTCTGGTGGAGTCACACGAAGATAACATCTCACGGATCGAACAGTCAGGATTTGAGATCGTTTCTGCGGAACGGCACCGCCCTTCATGTATCATTCCCGATCGCGAGTCATTTTGGGATTTTGGGTTTCGGGCGGGGTGGCTAATGAGCGTGTTTGACGGCAAGCCGCATGCCAAGTTGGCGATCGTTCGAGCGGCCGTCTGCGTGCTCGATTGGATGATCCCGGATTTGTTTCCTTTGCCATTGACCGCAGACATGTCGCTGGTGGTCGCGCGCAAGCCCGTCCGGGCGCGACAGACATGACCCTGAGCGGAGCCTAAACCTGCCAACCAGCGGGAATGAGAGCACGGTTCGCTGCCGGTCGGCTCCTTTCCCATCGGCCGGTCGGGTTCCGGATCACGAACTCTTACTCTTCCTTCATCAAGTAGACACCATCCCATTCTCCGGGAGCGGATCGTGTTTGTAGTAGCCCGGAACGGGGTCAGGCCGTTGTTCGCTACCGAAGAAAACCCATTCGGCTCCGATCGTCGAACGGGCCCGCCGGTCCCGATGCGAAGCGCGTGATTCGCTCCGCGATTCTCCCGGCCGCACCCCAATGCCAGCATCGCAACAGCGAACAACGGCCTGACCCCTTATGGGGGCGGTGACCCCGATCCTGCAGGGCGAGCGCCGCGGACAGGCCGGCGGGGCCCGCGCCGATGACGGCGACCCGGGCGCTCCTCATCTCGGCGCTCCGACGATGAAGATGGCGAACGCGCCGATGAGTCCGTGATTGAAGGAAACCGCCAAGTAGGATCCCGACGCGCGGTAGACGGCGGACCAGTACAGGGAGGCCACCAGCGCGACGGCGGCGAACGAAATTCCAAGGTGGGAATGGGTCGCCGCAAAGATCAGCGACGTCACCAGGGCCGCGTACAAGGGCCGGGATCGGCCGCCCGCGGAGAAGTAGATTTCAAGCGCCTTCTGGATCGCGCAACGGACCAGTTCCTGGGCGAAGGAGAAGGTCAAATAGGCGGCACAAAGGCCAGCCACCAGGGGGACCGAGATCCGCTCGCCGGTGACGAAACGCATCAAGTCAAAGACGTGGAGCTCACGTCCGCTGGTCATCACGAGCACCGTCTTGGCGCCTAGGAGCAAAACGAGGACGGGAAGCGCCCAGACCGCACCCTGCCGCAGCTGATCGCGCCAGCCGTTCAGCGTGATGCCATACTGGCGGATGCGTTCGCCCTCGCCGCGGATGAAGTGTAGCGCGATCAGAAAAAAAGTGATGATGAAGGCGAGGGAGACGATCGAATCAACCGGCAAGATGGACACGTAGTGCTGCGCGATCGGCAACGAGAGCATGTAAATCGACACCGCGACGAAATTGGCCACGATGAACCGCGTCGCGGAGACTTGGATCGCCAGAGCCTTCAGCTCGCGTTCGTGCCGCGCCTGGATGTCCTTGGTGGCCCGGTCGAGTCGATCGAGACCCGCCAGCCCGAGCGCCGCGCGCAGATGCGCAAACAGGTCGGGATGTTCCTTCAACCGGGCCCCGCTGATGACCCGGACCGAGGCCGGTCCGGATGCGATCACGTTGGCGTTGGCCGGAACGCCGCGCAAAACGGACATATCGCCAACGAACTCGGAGGGGCCGAGCGTCGCGATTCCCGCGTCGGCTTGCCCGCCATCGACCTCGCGCGTAACGACCAGCGAGCCGCTTTCGATGATGAAAAGGTCGTCGTTGGCCTGTCCCTGCCGCAGCAGCTTTTCCCCGGACGCCAGCTCGCGCCGCCCCGCGAGCGCCAGCAACTGGCTGCGCACCCGCTCGTCGAGCGCTTCAAGGATACTGGCTGGCGGTCCTGCGGTCGTCATCGGGAAAAGCCGGGGTCTTTGGTTCGAGGAAGGCGTCTGAAATCGGACCACGTACGAGGGATCCGATGCTCGGGGTCGGAGCGGGCGCTGGGATGAGTTGGCTCGCGAACCTCACGCTAGGATCACGCAAGGATCCGCGCTGCTCGCGGTCAATACGTGAGTGGAACCGATGGCAGACGGATCGAGGTGCCCGGGGAATCCATCCGGCTGGGCCAACGCTCGGATCCACTTCCATCCGGGTTTGCTGGCGGGCTAGCCTGCGGCGCCGTCGGATTCCCCGCTCCGGATTGAAACGAGCTCGAAGGTTACGCCGCCTGGGACCGGGTCAGGCCGTTGTTCGCGGCCGCATCCAATCCTTTCGGCTCCGATCGTCGAAAGGGCCCGCCGGCACCGATGCGAAGCGCGTGATTTGCTCCGCAACTCCCCCGGCGGCGCAACGAGGCCAGCGCCGTGGCAGCGAACCACGGCCTGACCCCCTTGGCGTTCTGCGCTCGTTCCTCCGCTTTCTGAACCACGGCTCCGCCGGCTTGCACCACGTTCCCGCCGTCCGGGGCAGGATGCCCCGGCTACACCGAGCCGCGGCGGCACTGATGGGGTCAGTCCGCTGATTGTTGATTTATCCGGGCCGACCGGACCGCCCTCCTGCCCGGGATTCAACAATCAGCGGACTGACCCCTTAGCCGGCATCCCACTTCCACCCGGCACCCTCCCCTTGAACCACTCCCGGATCCGCCCACTGAAACTCCCGTTTCCTTTCCGTTGACCGTGAGAAACTAAACCGACGTTGCGCCCTAAGGATCAACAAATACTCCTGCTTGGGTATGGCCACGAACACCAATCGCACGCCCTCCGCCCCCGCGTCCGACGCCTCGGATTCCTCTTCCTCCGCGTCCCCGCGCCGCGGTCGGCTCGTCGCCGGCGGTGTGATGCTGGCCGTGGCGCTGGCCGCACTCGCCGGGCGGCACCTGCATGTCGCTTGGGACAGCCCGTTCCTGCTTGTCGCCATCGGGCTCGGGTTCCTCGTCTGGGCCGCGCTCGGCCGCGTGGCCGGCCTGCTCGTGCCCGCCGGCGTGCTGCTCGGGGTGGGCTTCGGCGCGTGGCTGCGCGGGCCGCACGGCAACGCCGCGTTCCTGCTCTCGCTCGCGGCGGGTTTTCTCTCGATTTCCCTCTTCCACCTCCTGGTTTTCGGTCGGAAGGGGCAGGTCTGGTGGACCGTCTGGCCGGCGGGCGGGTTGGCACTGGCGGCGGCCTTCACCGCTGGCGGACCCGAGGCGCGGGCGCTGTTCCGCGCCCTCCACGAGTACTGGCCGTGGGCGCTCCTCGCGGGGGCGCTCGCGCTGATCGTGTCGGGGTTGCGGGCCCGCTCCTGAGGGCGCGTCGCTCCTCAAGGGGTCAGGCCAGCGCACGGTGCCTGATGCCCCGTGGGCTCGAAGAGCCGGGAGCCCGGCCGCGGGAGGACTGCCAGCCCGGTACCTGCGCGCCGATGGCCTCGGGCGCCTAGATCGGCCGGCAGCCGGCCGGAGCTTCCCCGACCCCTGCCCCGGCTGCATCCGGCGCTGGCCTGACCCCGTCCGCGGCGCCTGTGCGGATCAGCCTACGATTACAGGCCTTCGATCACTTGACATCATTTTGATGGAGCTGGACGGTTGACGTAATGACCAAGACCCAAATCCAGGTCCCGGAGGAGTTGTTTCGCGACCTCCGCGCCTTCGCCAAGCAGCGCGAGTGGTCCCTCGCGGAGACGTTCCGCCGGGGGGCCGAACTCCTGCTGCAGGTCTATCCCCAGTCGCCTGGACCCGAGGGTGAAGCCTGGACCCCGCCGACCTCCGGCCAAGTCGGTTGGAAGGGGTTGAGCGCCGCGCAGCTCCGCGAGGCCGCCTTGGCGGATGCCGACCCGCGCCTGCCCTGATCAAGGGCCTGACCGCCATGCTTTCCATCGATGCGAACCTCCTGCTCTACGCTTTCAGCGAGGCGGCCCCCGAGCACGAACGGGCCCTGGCGTTCATCACGGAGCGGTCCGCCGACGAAAACGTGGCGCTGAGCGAGTTTGTGCTCACCGAGCTTTACCTCCTGCTGCGCAATCCCGCCGTGCTGCGCAAACCGCTGGCCGCGACCGAGGCGACGAAGGTCATCCAAAGCTATCGCCGACACCCCCGGTGGAAGGTGCTGGGCTTCCCGCCCCACAGTCGGGAGCTCCACGCGGAACTGTGGCGGGAGGCCGCCACCCCGGGATTGGCACGTCGCCGCATTTACGATCTCCGGACCGCCCTCTGCCTGCGCGCCTTCGGCGTAGGCGAGTTCGCCACTGCGAACGTGAAGGACTTTGAGGGGTTGGGGTTTCGGAGGGTTTGGAATCCCATCCCGTGAACCAAAGGTGGAGCCTACGAGAGCCCCGGGGTGGCCTCCTCAGCCCGCTCGCGGGACCTGATGCGCGCGCGCGAGCGGCCCGTTCCGCCCGGTTGCTCCTGTGCCTGCTCCTGCCGGCCCTGTGCGGCGCCGCAGTCCCGGGCCCCGCGGCTGGGGCGGTAATCGAATCGTTCATCGCCCGCGCGACCCCGGAGCACCCGCGCCACACCGAGGGCGATCTCCTCGTGCTTCGCGACGGTACGCTCCTCGCAGCTTGGACGGAGTTCGCGGACGGGGCGCGCGATGACGCCCCCGCGCGCATCGTCGCCGCGCGGTCCGCGGACGGCGGCCGCACGTGGGGCGAGCGCGCGGTGATTCAGGAAAACACGGGCCGGGCGAATGTGATGTCGGTGAGCCTGCTCCGCTCCCGCACGGGTGACGTGCTCTTTTTCTATCTCCGCAAAAACTCGTCCACCGACCTGAAGGCCTACGTGCGCCGCTCGACCGACGACGCCGCGACTTGGGGCCCGCCCGTCCGAGTGACCCCGGAGGAGGGCTATCACGTGATGAACAATGCGCGCGTGATCCAGCTGCGTTCCGGCCGGCTGCTGGCGCCCGTTGCCACGACGCAGCGGGTAGGAACGAAGCAGGATGATTTCCGGACCGTGGTGCACCTTTCGGACGACGATGGCCGCACTTGGCGGCGCGGGCGTACCTGGCTTACCGCCCCCAAGCGGGGCGCGATGGAGCCGGGGTTAATTGAGCTGCGGGACGGCCGGGTGATGCAGATCATCCGGACCCAAACCGGCTTCATCTGGCGATCATTCTCCAGCGACGGGGGCGAGACGTGGACCGACGCGTCGCCTTGGAACATCGAAGCGCCCGAGGCCCCGTCGACCCTCGCCGCCGTACCGGAGACCGGCGACTGGCTGCTGGTGTGGAACCCGCACGTGGCGTGGGCGAATCCCGAACGGACCGTGCTGGGCGCGAACCACGGGGGTCCGCGGACGCCGCTGGCCGCGAAGCTCTCGCGGGACGAAGGCGAGACGTGGAGCGCGCCGCGGAACCTCGAGGCCGATCCGGCGTGCACCTATGCCTACACGAGCGTCACGTTCCACGAGGGACGCGCGCTGCTCACCTACTATCATTTCCCGCAGGGTGGAAAGCGGCTCTCGCTGAAGTTCCGGAGTGTGCCGATCGGATGGTTCCACTCGTCGCCCTGACGCGGCGCGGGGAGCGCGGAGCGAGCCGGGGCTGATTCCCCGCTTGCCGTCCCGGGCCCCCTGCCCTCACTCCCTCCGCCAACCCTCGAACCGATGTCCTACGCCGCCCAGCACTTGCGGGAAACCGCCGAGATCATCGCCCGCCTCAACCCGGAGGACTGCGAGCGGTGCGTGCGGGAACTCGTGGCGCTGCGGGCGCGGGGTGGGCGGCTCTTTATCCTCGGCGTCGGGGGCAGCGCGGCGAACGCCGGGCACGCGGTGAACGACTTCCGGAAGATCGGCGGCTTCGAGTGCTACGCGCCCACCGACAACGTGTCTGAGCTGACCGCGCGAACCAACGACGAGGGCTGGGCGACCGTGTTCGTTGAGTGGCTGCGCGGCTCGCGCCTGCGCGCGGACGACGCGCTGCTGGTGCTCTCCGTCGGCGGGGGCAACCGCGAGCAGAACGTGTCCCCCAACTTGGTGGCGGCGGTCGATTTCGCCAAGCAGGTGGGCGCGCGGGTGATCGGGTTGCTCGGCAAGGACGGCGGCCACACCGCGCGGGTGGCTGACGCCTGCGTGATCGTGCCGGTGGTGAACCCGGGTAACATCACACCGCACAGCGAGGCCTTCCAGGCGGTGCTCTGGCACCTGTTTGTCTCCCATCCGGCGGTGAAGGTGAACCAGACCAAGTGGGAGTCGGTCGCCCAGCCCTGACCGGCGCCCCGATGGCCGCGGGACTGCCCCCGACCCGACCGGCGGTCTTTCTCGACCGCGACGGCACGCTGAACCGCCAGGTGGTCCGCGACGGGCGTCCGTACCCGCCGGACCGGCTGGAAGATTTCGCCCTCTTCCCGGACGTGCCGGCCGCGTGTGCCGCCCTCGCGGCGGCTGGCTTCACGCTCGTCGTGGTGACCAATCAGCCGGACGTGGGCCGGGGCACGCAGCGGCGGGAGGTGGTGGAGGCAATGCACGCGCGGCTGCTGGCCGCCGTGCCGGAGCTGGCCCGGGTCGAGGTGTGTTATGCTCCGGGCGGAGAGACCCCGCCCGACCCACGCCGCAAACCGGAGCCCGGGATGCTGCGCGACGCGGCGGCGGCGCTTGGCCTCGACCTTAACCGCTCTTGGATGATCGGGGACCGCTGGCGCGACATCGATTGCGGGCGGCGCGCGGGGGTGCGGACCGTGTTCATCGACCACGGGTACGCCGAGGCGCTGCGGGCGCCGCCCGATTTCACCACCGACTCGTTCGCGGCGGCGGCGGACATCGTCCTGCGTCACGCGTGAGTCCGGCCAAGCCCTGAGCGGAGTCGAAGGGGCGCGGGACTTCGGCCTTGCGCCCTCGTCCCCGCCGGCTCCTCAATCCCGGATCCGCCGATGAAGTCCCTCCAAGAACTCACGATCCAGCTGTACGCCGACGGCGCCGACCGGGCGGGCATCCTGGAGCTGTACGCGAAGCCCTACATCCGCGGCCTGACCACCAATCCCACCCTAATGCGCAAGGCGGGGATCAAGGACTACGAGGCGTTCGCCCGCGACATCCTCGGTACCGTGACCGCCAAGCCCCTCTCGCTGGAGGTGTTCTCGGACGAGTTCCCGGAGATGCGCCGCCAAGCCCTCCGCCTCGCCTCCTGGGGGGCGAACGTCTACGTCAAGATCCCGATCACGAACTCCCGGGGAGAGTCGGCGTTGCCGCTGATCCGCGAGCTGGGGGCGGAAGGGGTGAAGCTCAACGTGACCGCGCTGCTCACCCTGCCGCAGGTGGCGGGCGTGGCCGCGGCGCTCCCGGTGGGCCTGCCGGCCGTGGTCTCGGTGTTTGCGGGGCGGATCGCGGACACCGGAGTGGATCCGATGCCGCTGATGCGGGCCGCGGGCGCGCTGCTGGCGGACCGGCCGAAGGCGGAGCTCCTGTGGGCGAGCACGCGCGAGGTGCTGAACATTTTGCAGGCCCAGGCCTGCGGCTGCGCGATCATCACTGTGCCGCACGACATCCTCGCCAAGGCGGCCGCCTTGCTGGGCCAAGACCTGAGCGCTCTCTCCCTCGACACCGTGCGGATGTTCGCGAAGGACGCGGCGGCCTGCGGTTTTCAGCTCTGAACCGGCGGCCCCGCCTCCCGCGCCTTGAATCTTCTCTTCGTCAACTACGGGGACTTCACCACCAACAGCCTGAACCACATCGGGGGGTTCGCCAACACCCTGAGCGCCGCGGGCCACGCGTGCGCGGTGGCGGTGCCGGGCGACCTGGAGAGCCTGCGGCACGTCGCCGATCCGCTGTTCATCCCCGTGACCCACGCCGAGGCGGCGGCGCGGCCCGGATTGTTCCCCGACGGCCGGCCCGCGGACCTGATCCACGCCTGGACCCCGCGGGAGGGCGTGCGGAAGTTCGTCCTCGCGTACCAGCGGGCGGTCGTGGCCGCGGGGGGAACGCCGGCCCGCCTGATCGTCCACCTCGAGGACAACGAGCATTTCCTGCTCGAGAACTACACGGGCCGGACCCTCGCCCAGCTGCGCGCCCTCCCGGCCGGGGAACTGGCGAGCCTGGCGGACGACCGCCTGCCGCACCCGTTCCGCGCCGAGAGCTTCCTGCGCCTGGCGGACGCGGTCACGCACATCATCGCGCCCTTGGCGGAGTTCGCGCCGCCGGGCACGCCCACCCACCTGCTGCTGCCCGGGGTGAACTTCGCGCTCTACCGTCCCGACCTGACGGGCTCGGCCGAGGTCGCGGCGGAACGCGCGGCGCTGGGCCT
>JBILWD010000224.1:0-6359 GCA_044370095.1 Opitutaceae bacterium
GGAGGCGGCGGAGCGCCGTGGCCGGATCGGAGGATACGACCGGGGCGAAGATCCGGAAGAAACTCTGCAGGCGGCGGCCCGGGTCTGGCTCGGAGAGCACCTGACTCAGTTCGGCATCGGGTCCCGTGGAACGATCGTCGTCGGCCTCGCGGGCAGCCGCTGGCGGGCGCGAGTCCGGCGCTGCGGCCCTTTGTGGCGTTGATCCCGCCTGAAGTTCCGGGGTGTCGGCGCGGGGCGTCCACCGCAAGAACAGGGCGGGCGCGCCGATCGCGGCGGCGGCGAGCAGCCAAGTGCGGAACGAAAGGGAAGGGCCCATCGGGTCGAACGTGCGCCGCTTTCACCGCCGGCTCAAGCGGGTCTTTCGCGCGGAGGTCCGGCTTTACACCCGGGGGCCGCGCGCCCGAGACTCGGCGGATGAGTTCCCCCGCCCGCCCCGCTCCCGCGCCCGGTCTGCCCCGCCGCGCCGTTTTGCGCACCCTCGCCGCGGCGCCCCTGCTCGGGGCGGTCGCCGCCCCGGCCGCCACCCCCGCGCCATCGTCCGAGCCTACCTACCGCGTGCAGCGGGGGCGCATCCGCCAGTCTGTGGTGCCGTGGTGTTTCCGGCCGTGGACGCTCGAGGAACTCTGCCTCCAGGCCAAACAGCTGGGCTTGCCCTCGGTCGAGCTGGTCACACCCGACAAGTTCCCCGTCCTGAAGCAGCACGGCCTCGTCTGCGCGCTGACCGGGAGCCACGGTTTTGCCAAGGGGTTCGCCCATCGGGAGGAGCACGCCGAGTGCCTGCGGATCTTGCGCGAGCGGATCGACGCCACGGCGGCGGCGGGCTTCCCGGCCGTCATCACCTTCTCCGGTTTCCGGCGCGGGATCTCCGACGAGGACGGCATCCGCAATATGGTCGACGGTCTGAAGCAGGTCGCGGGCCACGCGGAACGAGCGGGAGTGACGCTCTGTATCGAGATGCTCAATTCCCGCGTCGCCACCGAGATGAAGGGGCACCCGGATTATTTCTGCGACGACCTCGAGCGCACGGTGGAGATCTGCCGCCGCATCAGCTCGCCGCGGGTGAAGGTGCTGTTCGACATCTACCACGTGCAGATTATGCACGGCGACGTGATCACCCGCGTGCGCCAGCACCGCGAGTGGATCGGCCACGTGCATACCGCGGGCGTCCCCGGACGGCACGAGATCGATGAATCCCAGGAAATTAATTATCCGCCGATCCTGCAGGCCCTCGCCGAGGGTGGATACGCGGGCTACGTCGGGCAGGAGTTTATCCCGCGCGGCGACAAGGCGCGGGCGCTGGCCGACGCCGTGCGCCGCTGCGACGTGTGAGGCCCGGCCGCCGCCCGGTGCGCGAGCATTGACAGCGGCTCCGCCCGCGCCGCACGCTGACCGTTTTCCCGCCCGTTATGTCCCAGATCATCGCCGTCCTCGACTTCGGCTCCCAGCTGACGCAGGTCATCGCCCGCCGCATCCGCGAGTGTGAGGTCTACTCGCGGATCTACCACTACGCGACCCCGGCGGCGAAGCTGCGGGCGGATGGGGTCGCTGGCGTTATCCTCTCGGGCGGGCCGCAGAGTGTATACGCCCGCCAGGCGCCCCACCCGGACCCGGAGATCTTCCGCCTTGGCGTCCCGATCCTCGGCATTTGCTACGGCGTGCAGCTGATGGGGCATTTCCTCGGGGGTAAGGTCGCGCCAGGCAAGGCCCGCGAATATGGCCACGGGGTCCTGACGGTGAAGCGACCGGGTGCCCTGTTCAAGGGGTTGCCGCGCAAGCTGCGGGTCTGGAACTCGCACGGGGACAAGCTCACCCAGCTGCCGCCCGGTTTCGAGGCCACCGGCACCACCGAGAACTCGCCCTACGCGGTTATCGAGGACCGCCGGCGCCGGTTCCACGGCATCCAGTTCCACCCCGAGGTCTTCCACACCGAGCGGGGAGTGGACGTGATCCGCAATTTCCTCCTTGGGGTCTGCGGCGTGAAGGCCGACTGGACCACGCGGGACTTTATCGCGCACGCCATCGAGGGCATTCGCGCACAGGTGGGGAAGGGGCGGGTGCTGCTCGGGCTCTCGGGTGGCGTGGATTCTTCGGTCGCCGCCGCGCTCCTACACCGGGCGATTGGTTCCCAGCTCACCTGCGTGTTCGTCGACAACGGCCTGCTCCGCAAGGGCGAGCGGGAGGCGGTGGAGAAGCTCTACGGGGATCACTTCAGTATCGACCTGCGCGTCATCGACGCCTCGCGCACCTTCCTGCGGCGCCTGCGCGGGGTCACCGACCCGGAGCAGAAGCGCAAGATTATCGGCCGGACCTTTGTCGAGGTCTTTGAGAAGTCCCTGCGCTCGATCGGGCGCGCGGAGTTCCTCGGCCAGGGCACGCTCTACCCGGACGTGATCGAGAGCGTCTCGATCGCCGGCAATCCCGCCTCGCTGATTAAGACCCACCACAATGTCGGCGGCCTGCCCGAGCGGATGAAGCTGCGTCTCCTAGAGCCCCTCCGCGAGCTGTTCAAGGACGAGGTCCGCCGGGTCGGCAGCGCCCTCGGGCTGCCCCGCGAGGTGGTCTGGCGGCAGCCGTTCCCTGGCCCCGGCTTGGGCGTGCGGGTGATGGGCGCGATCACGCCCGAAAACCTACGGGTGCTACGCGAGGCCGACGCGATCCTGCAGGAGGAGATGTTGCGCAGCGGTCACTACTATAAGGTCTGGCAATCTTTCTGCGTCTTCCTGCCCGTGCGCACCGTGGGCGTGTTCGGCGACGAACGCACCTACGACGAGGTGATTGCCCTGCGCATCGTGGAGAGCACCGACGCGATGACCGCCGACTGGGCGAAGCTGCCACACGAGTTGCTGCAGCGCATCTCGAGCCGCATCACGAACGAGGTGCGCGGGGTGGGCCGGGTGGTCTACGACGTGAGCTCCAAGCCGCCCGCGACCATCGAGTGGGAATGAGCCCCGCGCGTCCAGCGCCGCCGCCTGCCGCCGCCCCCGTCCTCCCGGGATTCTGGCGTAGGGTGAACTTCGCGCTGGCCCTGCTCGCGGCCGCCCCCGCCGGCGCCGCGGAGGAACTGCCGATCATCGCCAAGGCGCGGCAGTTTCTCGGCGGCGAGGAAGCCTTGGCGCGCGTGCGCTCGCTACGGTTCATCGGCACGGTCAACTCGTTCTCCGGCTCCGCGCCGCCGGTCAGCCTGGTCCTGACCTACCAGCGACCGTTCCAACAACGTCTGGTCAGCACCTCCCCTGCCGCGGTGGAGGTCACCGGCCTGGACGGGGAGGTGGGATGGCGCCGGATTCACGAGCCGCGTGACCTGAAGAAGTGGCGGGACGAGGCGCTGGACGCGGACCAGGTGGCGCGGCTGCGGGCCGGCACCTTTGAGAGTCTGGCGTTCTTTCGTGGCATTGACTCGGTCGGCGGCCGGCTCGAGTCGACGGGCACGGCGAGGGTTTCCGGGGTGACCTGCGAGCGGGTGGTCTTTCATCACTCCGAGACGATCCGCTTCATCCGCTATTTCGACCGGGAGACTGGGCGCCTGGTTAAGACCGAGACCGAGAACGGCAGCTCGGTCGTCGAGGAGGGGGAACAGCGGGTCGCGGGCATCCGCTTCCCACAGCGGCTCGTCTCGTCCGGCCGCGGGCCGGATGGCAAACCCTCCCGCTTCATCGTGGAGTTCACGCAGATCCAGGTGAATGAGGATTTCCCGGCCGCCCAGTTCGCGCGGCCGACGCCCGCGCCGACGCCTGCCCCCGCGGCGGCACCGGCGATCCCGGCCAAACGCTGAGAAAGTGCTCGCGAAACCGGGGCTTCCGGCGGAAGCTATCGCCCCGGCCTATGCGTATTCTGCAACACGCCTCCAAGTCCTTCTCCGACGAGCTCGCCGCGTTCTGCCGCTCTGCGGCGGCCCCCCGGGAGATCGCCGAGGCGGTGACCTCCATCCTCGCGGACGTCCGCGCCCGCGGCGACGAGGCGGTCTCCTATTACGCGGCGAAGTTTGACGGGGCGAAGCTGCGCGCGCGGGAATTTCGCCTGAACCCCGCGGACCTGCCCGCCGCCACCAAGCGGGTGCCTGCCGCCGACCTAAAGGCCCTCGAGGCCGCCCGCGATTCAGTCATCGCCTTCAATCGCCGCGGCCTGCCCAAGGCCTGGACCGCCCGCAACCCGCACGGCGCCGCCGTTGGGGAGAAGTTCGACCCGATCCGCCGCGTGGGGCTCTACGTGCCGGGGGGCGAGGTTCCCTTGGTGTCGACCGTCCTGATGACCGCCCCGCTCGCGCGCCTAGCCGGTTGCCCCGAAATCGCCGTCTTCACGCCTTCCAATCCCGAGGGCAAGGTGGCCGACGGGCTGCTCGCGGCGCTCCACCTCTGCGGCATCACTGAAGTCTACCGCGTCGGCGGGGTGCAGGCGGTCGGCGCGATGGCTTACGGCACGCCGGTCATCCCGGCAGTCGACAAGATCTTCGGGCCGGGCAACGCCTATGTCTGCGAGGCCAAGCGCCAGGTCTTTGGCACCGTCGGGGTCGACTCCCTGCCCGGGCCGAGCGAGGTGATGGTCATCGCGGACGAGTCCGCCGATGTGGCCTTCGTGGCGGCGGACCTGCTCGCGCAGGCGGAGCACGGCTCCGGCCGCGAGAAGATCTATCTCGTCTCGACCTCGGGGACGCTGCTGTCGTCCGTCGCCAGCGAGATCCGCACGCAGCTGCAGTTGATCACGCGCGGCGACAAGGCGATGCGGGTGCTGGAGCAGGGGCTGCTCGCGATCCAGGTGGAGACCCTCGCCCAGGCCGCGGAGATCGCGAACTACGTCGCGCCGGAACACCTTGAGCTGCTCGTGCCGGAGACCGCCGCGCGTAAGCTAGTGGCGGCGGTGACCACGGCAGGCGCAATTATGGTCGGGCCGTACTCGCCCACCGCGCTGGGGGATTTCGTCGCAGGTCCGAGCCACGTGTTGCCGACCGGCCGGACCGGGCGATTCCTCAGCGGCCTCCGGGTCTCCGACTTCATTCGTCGCACCAGCGTGATCCGCTACGACAAGGCCGGCGTGCGCAAGGCGGAGCCCCTCGTGGCCGCCTTCGCCGGGCTGGAGCGCCTTGACGCCCACGGCCGCTCCGTCCGCATCCGCGTGCGGTGAGGCCCCGCCGGTCCCGTGGCGCGCGTTTCCCGGCGCCCGGGTCCTTTCCCTCCAGATGACGCCTGAATTCCTCCGTCCCCGGCCGCACGTTGCCGGCCTGCACGCCTACACACCTGGCCTGCAGCCCACCGAGCCGGGTTGGGTGAAGCTCAACACCAACGAGTGCCCGTACCCGCCCAGTCCCGCGGTGGCGGAGGCGCTCCGCCGGGAGATCGGTGCCGACGGCGCGGCCCTGCGGCTCTACCCTCAGCCCACCAGCGCCCGCCTGCGCGAGGTGGTTGCCCGCTCCCACGGGCTCCAACCCGGCCAGGTCTGCATCGGCAACGGCTCGGATGACCTGCTCAACCTGCTCGTCCGCGTCTTTTGCTCCCCCGAAGCGGCCGCCGGCCTCACGGTTCCCAGTTACTCGCTCTATCCGGTCTTGGTGGCGATCCAAGATGGCGCGCCCGAGCCTATCCCCTTCGACCGCGACCTGCGCCTCCCCGTCGGGCGCATCGTGGGGTCTCGGGCCCCGGTATTTTTCCTGACCTCCCCCAACGCGCCGACCGGCGTCGGCTTTCCCCGGGAGGAAATCGAGGCCGTCCTGCGCGGTTATCAGGGCCTGCTGGTGGTGGATGAGGCCTACGCCCCCTTCGCCCGCGAGGACGCGGTGGGCCTGCTCGCCCGGTATCCAAACTTGGTCGTCATCCGCACCCTGTCCAAGGCCCACGCCCTCGCCGGCATCCGCGTCGGGTACGCGCTGGCGGACCCGCGGGTCATCGACCTCCTCGACCGCGTCCGCGACAGTTACAACGTGAGTCGCCTCTCCCAGGCCGCCGCGATCGCCGCGCTGGAGGATCCGGGCTACTACGAGGGCATCATCGCCCGGATTCGCGGCACGCGGGATCGCTTCAGTGCCGACCTGCGGGACCGGCGAGCGTGGTTCACCTACCCCTCGCAGGCGAACTTCATCTTCACGGAACCCCGTGGCGCGGACGGCGCGACCGGGTTGGAGGTGGCCCGGTCCGCGTACGACTTCCTCTGCGGCCGAAAGGTGCTAGTCCGGCATTTCCCGAGCCACGCCTTGACCGCCTCCTTCCTGCGAATCAGCGTCGGCACCAACGGCGAAATGAGCACCCTCAGCGACACCCTCGACGCATGGCAAAGCAGTCCCCGCGCGTAAGCACGGTCTCCCGGCAGACGGCGGAGACCGATATCAGCCTCACCCTGGCCCTTGATGGCCGTGGGGAGGCCAAGGTCGA
>JBILWD010000225.1:0-6355 GCA_044370095.1 Opitutaceae bacterium
TGTTGAAGCGCCAATTGATCACCTGATCCTCGCGGTACTCCGCGCTGGCGACGAAGAGCTGCTGCATCCACTTCCAGCGGTCGAACTTGTATACCGCGGTACCGCGGAATGAATCCACGATGTTGCCAAAGCGCTTCTCATCGAGCTCCGACTCGACGAACGGCCGGCCGTCCACGTCGATGCTAATGGTGCTGGAGAAGGAGTTGTCGTTCCGGATGGCCTTCTGTTTCTGGTGGTTATACGCGAGTTCGAGGCCGACGGGGCCGAGGCGCTGCTCGAGGGTGAAGGTATAGGTGTGGAAAGGCCGGTTTTGACGATCAAAGGAGCCGCGGAGGTTGTAATGCTTCGGATAGCCGGCGTACCGCCGCGTCCCGATCACCGCGCCCGCGGCGTTGCGCATCGTCACATCGAAGTAGTCGCCCTCGACGAGGGACGGTGAGCCGCCGATCGGCCCGTTGGAGCGGTCCGCGGCGGGAAGGTTGGCGCGGACGATCCACTGCCCGTCAGAGGTGTAGTAGAGGCGATCCGAGGTGTACGCGCGGGAGCGGGCGGAAATCTCGCGGATGGTCACCCCGCCGAAGCCGCGGACGTTCTCGAAGTCCCCGCGCTCGTACTCGAGTCGTATGAGGGTCTGCGGCAGCGGCTGCCAGGTGGTGGTCAGGGTCTCGCCCTCCAATTGGAAGGTCGAGGCATCCTGGAAGGTCCGCTCCTGCCGGCGCACGGCGTTGAGGCGGAGGGCGAGCCCGTCGCGCAGCTTCCGGTTGTAATCGAGCTGGAAGCGGTAGGCGCCGTCGCTGTTATAAGCCGCGAATAGCGTGCCGAAGGTCTTCATAATGGCCCGCTTGGTGAAGACGGAGGCCTGGCCGCCCGGCTCGACGTCACCGAAGATCAGCGAATTGGAGCCTTTGCCGAAGTCGATTCGCTCGACGTTGTAGGTGTCGCTGGGCACGTACCAGCGGAAGTAGTTGCGGGTGGCCGTGGAGCCCGAGAGGCCGCGGAAGGCAATCGTGCCACCTTGGTTGTCGTTCTCCAAGGTCGGAGGGGCATAGGCGTTGGCCACGAAGTTCGCCACTTCGTCCGCCGTGTACAGACCCAGGTCCTCGATGAAGTCGGACGTGATCGCGTCGATGTTTACCGGCACGTCCTTGAGCGCCTGCTTGGTGCGGGTCGCGGAGAGCGTCTCGTTGGCGGACCAGCCGGTCTCCCGCTCCGTCGCGATGATAAACGGGGACAGGGTCACGGTCTCCTCGCGCGAGGGCGGGGTCGCCGGCGCAGGAGGACGGGTCTGGGCGAGACTGTTGGCCGATGGCAGGACGAGGACCGCGCAGAGCAGCGCGGGGACCGGGCGAAAGGCGGCGAGGGGCATACGGTGGGGAACAGGGTGTCGGGAGTTGGGTGCGGTGCGATCAAGAACCTGTAATCCCGTTTTGCAAAGCGCCTTTCGCTGTCCGGGCGGTCAGCGCCGTCCGGGATTGAATCCGCTCCTGCACTCGGGCAGGGCATCCCGCGATGAACACCCTGATGGCGGAGGCGATGCGGTGGTTTGGACCCGGCGATTCGGTTTCCCTCGCGGAGATTCGCCAGACCGGCGCCACGGTGGTCTACTCCGCGTTGCACGACATTCCGGCCGGCGAGGCCTGGCCAGTCGAAGCCATCCGGGCGCGGCAGGAGATCGTCGCCGCCGCCGGACTAAGCTGGGATGTTGTTGAGTCCGTGCCCGTGTCGGAGGCGATCAAGACGGGCACGGGGGAGTGTGCGCGGCACCTAGACAACTACGGCACGACGCTCGCGCGCCTCGGCGCGGCGGGCATCCGCGTCATCGTGTACAATTTTATGCCGGTGCTCGACTGGGTGCGCACCGATCTGGCCTATCTGCTGCCGGATGGGCGGGAGGCGTTGCGCTACGAGCCGTGGCGGTTCTGCGCGTTCGATGTCCACGCGCTGCGTCGCCCGGGGGCGGAGCGGGACTGGAGCCCGCAAGTGCTTGAGCAAGCGGCCCGCGGTTGGCGCGAACTGGGCGCCGTGGGCCAAGACGAGCTGACCCGCCAGACCTTGGACCTTTTCCCGGGGGTACGGCTAGGACTGTCTCTGGATGATCTCCGTGCGATGTTGGCTTGCCACGCTGGGGTGGGGCCGGAGGGGCTCCGGCGGCGTTTGGCGGTGTTTCTGGAGGCGGTGCTGCCGGCGGCGGAGGCGGCTGGGGTGCGCCTAGCGATCCATCCCGATGACCCGCCCTTTCCGGTCCTGGGGCTGCCGCGCATCGTGTCCACGGCGGCCGACCTGAGGGCGATCGTCGGCCTGTCGGCTTCCCCCGCCAACGGGGTCTGCTTTTGCACCGGCTCGCTTGGAGTGCGGCCGGAGACGGATCTGCCGGATCTCGTGCGCCAACTGGGCCCGCGGATCCACGCGGCCCACCTGCGGAGTGTGACGCGGGAGCCGGGCGGGGCGTTCCACGAGTCTGGCCATCTGGAGGGGGATGTGGACCTGCCCCCGGTCGTGGTCGCGCTGCTGGTGGAGCAGGCGCGGCGGCGCTCGGAGGGCCGGCCCGACTGGAGGATCTCGTTCCGGCCGGACCACGGGCACCGGATGCTCGATGATTTCCGGCGGCCGGCGCCGGCCTGCCCCGGTTATCCGTTGATCGGCCGGCTCCGGGGGCTTGCGGAACTGCGGGGCTTGCAAAGGGGACTGGCCCACGCGGCGGCCGGCTGATTTCCGTCGTGCAAAATACGCCAATCCCGTCCGTGCTGCCGCCGTTGCTTATGAAGACCCACCTGCTCCTTACCCTCTGCCTCCCGCTGGCCGCCTTTGGGGCCGCCGCCGACAACAAGCCCCATCCGGTCGGCTACGATGACACGCCGCTGATCCCTGGCACCCAGTGGAAGGTCCACGATATCGCGCGTCCCGCTCCGCCGGTCGTCGCTCCGTCGGGTCGGCCGGGCGGGGCGCCCTCCGACGCCATCGTCCTGTTCGACGGCACCAGTACCGCCCAATTCTATGCGAAGAAGAAGGACGTCCCGGGCAAGCACCCGTCCCCGTGGAAGATCGAGAATGGGGAATTGCTGGTCGAGGGCGGCGATTGCTGGACCCACTTGGAGTTCGCGAGCTGCCAGCTGCACCTCGAGTGGAAGAGCGAGCCGCACACCAAGGGCAATTCCCAGAAGAAGGGCAACGGCGGCGTGTTCTTTATGGACCGCTACGAGAGCCAGATCTTGGATTGCGACAATAACCCCACCTATGCGGACGGGATGGCGGGTTCCGTCTATGGCCAGACGCCCCCAATGGTGAACGCGGTGCGCAAGGCGGGCGAGTGGCAGACCTATGACATCGTCTTCACGGCTCCGAAGCTGAAGGACGGCAAGGTGGTAGAGCCGGCGCGGATCACGACGTTCATCAATGGAATCTTGGTGCAGAACAATACCACCATTATGGGCCCGACGCTCCACAAGAAGGCTACGTCGTGGACGGGGATGTTCCCCGAGAAGGCCTCCCTGCGGTTCCAGGACCACAAGAACGAACCGCCCGTGCGCTTACGTAACATCTGGGTGCGCCCGCTGCCCTGATCGGGCGGAGGGATCCTAAAGGTAGAACGCCGCGGCCCCTCTGCGGGACCGCGGCGTCGGAATCGGATCAGTTCCGCCCTGGCTTGAGCGTCTTGCCGGAGCGGCTTTCGACGAATTCGCGGATCACGGCCATCCGCTCCCGCTGCCGGTGCTCCTGTTCGATTTCGTCGACGGTGCGGATGGACTCGTGGCGGGCCATCGCGCGGCGCATTTTGTTGAGGGCTAGGTATTCGAGCTGGCGGATCCGCTCCCGGGTCACCTTGAAGCGGCGGCCGACCTCCTCCAGCGTGAGTTCGTCCCGGCCTTCGAGCCCAAAGCGAAGCCGGATGATCTCAGCCTCGCGGGGATCGAGCGAGTTGATCATCGCATAGAGGTCTTGATTGAGGTTTTTCTCGCGGAGCCCTTCGTGCGGGTCGAGGGCGTTCTCGTCGCCGACGATCTCCCCGAAAGTAGCGGAATCACTCTCGTCGCCCACGGGGGCGTCCAGCGAGGCCGGACGTACGCTGACCGACTTGAGATGGGCCACCTTGGCGGTGGGCACCTGCAGCTCGATCGCCAACTCCTCGTCGCTGGGCTCGCGGCCCAACTGTTCGGTCAGCTGCATCGCCGTGCGCCGCATCTTGGAGATCTTGTCGACCAGGTGGACGGGCAGGCGGATGGTCTTTCCCTGATTGGCGAGCGCGCGCTTGATCGATTGCTTGATCCACCAAGCAGCGTACGTCGAGAGCTTGCCGCCCTTGCGGGGGTCAAAGCGCTCCACAGCCTTCACGAGGCCGATGTTGCCTTCGCTGATCAGGTCAAGGAGGGGCAGGCCGAAGTCCTTGTAGTCCATCGCGATCTTCACCACGAGGCGAAGGTTCGCGGAGATCATATGGTCGCGGGCGGCCTTGTCCCCGCGCCGGATCCGGCGAGCTAGGGTGACTTCCTCTTCGATCGTCAGCAGGGGGGTCTTGGCGATCTCCTGCAGGTAGAGCTGGAGGTTGCTGCGTTCGCCGTGGGGGATCGGGGCCGCGGCGGCGGCGGGTTCGTTGCGTTCGAGGAAGGAGGGCGGCGCGTCCTGCGCCGGAGCGGCGAGAACGGTGGTCGCGGTCGAGGAGTCAGTGCCGGCCGAATCATCCGTGGCACCGAGAGAACGGGACGTCTTGTGCTTCGTGGGCATAGCGGGAATGGAGGTTGAGAGACAGAAAGAGCGGGGAGCGGTGGGTGTACCGTGCTTAGCAAGCCGCGTTCCAGTCTGCTACGGGCCAATTCCTGGGTAGGATGCGCGCGGGGCTCGATATTTCGGGACAGTTTGGCGCGTGCGGTGTGCCGGGGAGCGGGCGGCACCGGGCGATCTGTCGCACTTGACAAGTTTGCCTGCGCCCGGAGGCGGATTCGACGAACGGCGGCGACCAGTAGCGGCGGCGCGAATTCTGTCACGCACTTGTAACCTATTCGCCGTCAATAGGCTCGACGCCTGTCGGGGCGCCTTAAAAGTTGGTGTGGATGCAGGACTGGATCACTGGCTTTGCCGGACTGGGCCTCTTGTTCATCGGTCTGCGGATGGTTGGCGCGGAGGTGCAACAGCTGGCGGGTGGTCGCGCGCGCGCGTGGATCGCAGCGACGTTGCTGCGGCCGGTGGCTCCTCAGGTCGTGGGGATGATATCGGGGGCCTGCTCCCAATCGGCGGGCGCGGTGACCTTTGCGGCGGCGGGGTTAGTGGCCGCCGGGGCGGCGACGCTGGGTCAGGCGCTGCCCCTGCTGCCGTGGTCTAGCGTGGGCACGTCCCTGTTGGTGCTGGCGGCGGCGATCGACCTGCGCCTGATGGCGTTCGTGCTTTTTGGCTCTGTGGGCTGCGCGTTGTTGCTTCAAGTCGACCGGCGCGCTCGACTGCGGCCCGCGCTTTACGGGCTGCTAGGGCTCGGACTCTTGCTTTTCGGGGTGGGGTTGCTGAAGACGGCGGTAAACGGCCTCAAGGCGGATCCTCAGGTGGTGGCGGTGCTGGTGGTAGCGGGAGGCAGCTTCAGCTTAGCCCTACTTCTCGGCGTGTTTTCTGGTGGACTCCTGCAATCCGCCCAGGTCGCCACGGTGCTGCTCTTGCCCCTCGTGCAGACCGGCCTGTTGGATCTGCCGCCGGTGGCGGCCGTGATTTATGGCGCCTGCCTCGGCACGGGTTTTGGCCGGCTCTTTGTCGCGGGTTCGATGGATCTGGCCAGTCGCCGGCTGACCTTGGCTGGAGCCTTGGTTCGGGTGGTCGGGACGGTGATCCTCATTTTGCTCCACTTGGTCGAGGTCCACGCAGGAGTGCCGCTCTTGCTGGCTTTGGTGCAGCGTGCTCCGGTGGATCTCGGCCTGCAGGTTGGACTGCTGTACCTTATTTCCCAGGTGATGATCGCGCTCGCCGGCGAGGCGGTGGGGCCGGCTCTGGCGGCGCGGGCCGTTCGCTGGTTACCGGATCCGCAAGCGAGGGAGCCAGCTGCGCTACGACCCGCGCACGTGCCGACGGGTGAGGTGCGGGATCCGGCTGGCGCCCACCTGCTGTGCCAACTCGAGTGGACCCGGTTGGCGGCCTTTCTGCCGCATTACCTCGACGACCTGCTCGCTCCGGAAGAACGGTCGGCGGAAGCGTTCAGCCTGGCGCGCCGGCACGCCGGTAGCACGACGATCCTTTCCGCGCTGGAGAGCTACTTGGTTGGGGCACTTCGGGCGGAGCCATCGGCAGGCGACCTCGAGGCGCTGGTGCGCCTTCGCACCCGCGTCTCGCTCCTGCGCGCCCTGCAGGCGTCGCTACACGGCTTCGCCCAAGACGTGGCCGA
>JBILWD010000037.1:0-18454 GCA_044370095.1 Opitutaceae bacterium
CCGCGCGGTCCGGGTTTGCCCCGCCGCAGTCCTTGGGCAGCATCGCAGGGATGCCTTCGCTTCGTCGCCTGCTGTTCCTGCCGCTCGTGGTGGCCGCCGTGCTGGCGGCCGGGCTCCGCGGGGCCGCGCCGTCGCCGGTCAAGGGGTCCCTCGTCGCCGCCACGACCGCCGTGCAGCCCGGCCAGCCGGTCACCGTGGCCCTGCGCCTGCAACACGATCCGCACTGGCACACGTATTGGCTCAACCCCGGCACCGGCCTGCCCACCACCCTCGCGTGGCAGTTGCCCCCCGGCTGGACCGTCGGCCCCATCCTCTGGCCCGCGCCGCTCCTCCTGCGGGACAAGGCGGGCAACATCGTCGGCCACGGTTACGAGGGGGAGATCCTGCTGCCGGTCGTCCTCACCCCCCCGGCCACGATCGACGGATTCGCGGTCGAGCTGAAGGCGAAGGCGGACTGGCTGATGTGCGAGACCGTCTGCGTGCCGGGCGGCGCGGCGGTGGGCCTCACCTTGCCGGTGGCCGGCGGCCGGCCGGACGCGGATCCGACGTGGGGGCCGCGGATCGCGGAGACCCTGGCGCGGCTGCCGCGGACGGACGAGGCCTGGGCGGTGTCCGCCGTGCGCGAGGGCGTGGCTGTGCGGCTCACCGTGCGGCCCACGGGCCAGGCGGCGCCGCGGGAACCCGGGGCGTTGCGGTTCTTTGATGCGGACAACCGCGTCGTGTACGACATCGACCAGCCGGTGACGGCTGCCCAAGGGGGCGGCTACACGCTGGCGCTGAAGCTGGATCCCACCACGCCGGCGGATGTCGCGCGGCTCACGGGGGTCCTGACGGCGGCGAACGGCTGGCGGGCGGACGGGACGCTGCCCGGCCTGGCGGTGGACGTGGCGCTCGCGCCGGCGACCTCCGCGGCGGCCGGGGGCGTTTCCCTGACGGCGACGCTGCTGGTGGCGTTGCTGGGCGGCCTGATCCTGAACCTGATGCCGTGCGTGTTCCCGGTCCTGGGGCTGAAGATCCTCGGCTTCGTGGAACAGGCGGGCAACCAGCGGGGGCGCGTGGCGGCGCACGGCCTCGTGTTCACCGCCGGGGTCCTGGTTTCCTTCTGGACGTTGGCCGGCGTGCTCGTGGCGTTGCGGGCGGGCGGTGACCAGCTGGGCTGGGGGTTCCAGCTGCAGTCGGCGCCCTTTGTCTACGGCCTGGCGGTCCTGCTGCTGGTGTTCGCGCTGAACCTGAGCGGGCTCTTTGAATTCGGGCTCGCGGCGACCGCGGTCGGCGGCGAGCTGCAGGCGCGGGGCGGTTATGGCGGGTCGTTCTTCACCGGCGTCCTGGCGACGGTGGTGGCCACGCCGTGCAGCGCGCCCTTCCTCGCGCCGGCGCTGGGCGCGGCGCTCACCGTGCCGCCGGTGCAGTCGTTCCTGCTGTTCACGGCGATCGGCGTGGGATTATCCGGGCCCTACCTGCTTTTCTCCGTCTTTCCGGATCTCGTCCGCGTGCTGCCGCGGCCCGGGGCGTGGATGGAGACCTTCAAGCAGCTGATGGCCTTCCCGCTCTACGGCACCGTCGGCTACCTCGTGTGGGTGCTGGCGGCGCAGACCAGCGAGGAGGGGTTCCTGCACCTGCTGCTGAGCCTCGTGGTCGTGGCCTTCGCGGTCTGGCTGTACGGACGTTGGACGGCCCCCGAGGCGCGGCCGCGGCGGCCCCGGGCGGCGGTGGTGGCCGTGGTCGTGGGCGGCGCGCTGGCGTTGTGGCTCGGTTGGCCGCGGGCGGTCCCCGCGCCTGGCGCCGGCGCGGCCGACGTGACCTGGGAGGCGTGGAGCCCCGAGGCGGTGGAACGGCTGCGCGCCGAGGGCCGAGTGATCTACGTCGATTTCACGGCGCGCTGGTGCGCCACCTGCCAGACCAACAAGCGGGTCGTCTTCGGTTCGGGCGAGGTGCGCCGCGTGTTCGCCGAGCGGCGGATCGCCACCCTGCGGGCTGACTGGACCAACCGCGATCCCCGGATCACCGCCGAGCTGGCCCGTTACCAGCGCTCCGCGGTGCCGTTCAACGTCATCTGGCAGCCCGGTCGGGCGGAGCCGGTGATCCTGCCGGAGCTGCTCACGCCGGGCATCGTGCTCAACGCGCTCGGCCGCTGAACGGCGTCAGGTCAGTCGCGGGCGCGGCCGACGCGGCCGCTATCCTTGATCGGGCGGGAGAACCGGTAGTCGATATCCCAGGGGAAATAGATCCACTTGTTCTGCTTGAACTCCTTCACGCAGCTGTCGACGAACGGCCGGCCCGCCGGCTTCGCGTAGAGCGTGGCGAAATAGGCCTTCGGCAGCAGCTGGCGCACGACCTGCGCCGTACGTCCGGTGTCCACCAGGTCGTCGATCAGGAGATAACCCGCGCCGTCGCCCGCCACGCCCTTCAGCACCCGCATGGCACCCTGCTGCTGCTCCGCGCCGCCGTCCCCGGCCGCCCCGTAGCTGGCGAGGCAGACCGTGTCGATGAGGCGGATCTCCAGCTCGCGGGCCACCAGCGCGGCCGGCACGAGCCCGCCGCGCGTGATGGCGATGATGCCCGACCACGTGCCCTGCGTGTGCAGGTGCTCGGAGAGGTATCGGGCGTCCCGGTGCAGTTCCGGCCAGGAAATGACAATCTCGTCGTCGTAGCGTGAGGCGTCGCCCATCGCGCCAGCAAACGGGGTGGCGGGGCCTCGTCAACGCTGGTCCCGGCGCGGGTCTAGTCCGCGCCGCCGGCCCCCCCGCGGGCCTCGAAGTAGAGCTTCACGGACTCACCGCAGGTCATCCCGCCGTCGCGCTTCAGCACCCAGTTCACCAGCCGCGGGCGGGCTCCCGCCTGCGCGAGCAGCTCCTGCGCGAACGCGATCGCCTTCGCCTCGACCTTGCCCCCGCCGACGGTGCCCGCCTCGAGACCTTGGGCGGTCACGAGCATCTTCGCCCCGGCGTCCTGCGGCGTGCTGCCGAGCGCCTCCACGAGGATGACCAGGGTGCTGGGGACGCCTTGCCGGGCGAGGGCGGACATCCGTTCGAGGAGCGCGGCGTGGTCCATGGCGGGGAACCCTGCCCGGTGGCCGTCCGGCCGCAAGCGCGCGCCGTGCCGGGGAACGGCGCGGCGGCAAGGCTCACCGCGGGGCCGGGCCGTCGGACTTGCGCGGCACGAGGACCACGGGTTCGAGGTAGTGGACGTCCGCGGGCTTGATCTCCTTCCGGAGCAGCTGGAGCAGGGCGCGGCCGACATAGCGGCCGTTCTCGAACACCTGGTGCTCCATCGTGGTGAGCGGCGGGTCGCAGAAGGCGGACAGGCTCGAATTGCCGTACCCGATGACGGAAACATCGCTGCCGATGGCCAGGCCGGCCTCCCGGCACGCCGCGATCGCGCCGAACGCCATCGCATCCGTCGCGCACACGAAGGCGGTCGGGGCGGGGCGCTGGATCAGCAGCGAGCGGCAGAGCTCGTGTCCGGAGGCCTCCGTCAGGTCGCCGTGCAGCATCCACGCCGGATCCGCCTTGAGCTTCCGGCCGGAGAGCGCGCGGAGGTAGCCGCGGCGGCGCAACTGCGCGAAGTAGTACTCCTCGGGCCCGTTGATCAGCGCGATCCTCCGGTGCCCGAGATCCAGCAGCCGGGTCGTCGCCAGCTGGAAGGCCTTCTCGTTGTCGGTGTCCACCCACGCGTAAGGCTGCTCGGATTCGGTCCGTCCGTACGTGACGAACGGCACCTTGGCGGCGCGGGCCAGGTCCAGCCGGGCGTCGTGCACCCGCGTGCGCACGATCAGCAGCGCGTCGACCCAGCCGCCCCGGATGAAGTTCTCGTACAGCGCGGCCTCGCGCGCGGCGTCCGGCTTCGCCTGCATCGAGGCCAGTAGGTGGTATCCCGCCGGCTCGATCTCGGTCACCACCCCGCCAAGGAGACTGGAATACATCGAGTCCACGGCCTGCCCCGTACTGCTGGCCGCGGGCAGGATGACCCCGATGGCCGAGGTGCTGCCCGCGCCGAGCCGCCGCGCGCTGGGATTGGGTCGGTAGCCGATGGCCTTGGCGCGGAGCGTGACCCGCTCCCGCGTGGCGGCGGAAACATCGTCGTAGCCGTTGAGCGCGCGTGACACCGTGGAGATCGACAGGCCCAGATCCTTGGCGAGAAGCACGATCGACATGGTACGTGGGGTCAGCGGAGGTCGGGAAGGTCTCGCGCGGAACGAACCGGGGTGCAAGCCGCCTGTTTTCGACGGGGGACCGGCTTGACAAAAACGTTTCTGTCCCCGCTTCATCGCGGCGTTCAGCGACCCCTTCCCACCCCACGCGCCTAGCGCGGCAAGGGGAAGGCGGCTGCCGTGGGATTCCCAAGCCAAAAACGTTTTTGATCACCCCTGTGTCCAATCCCTCCCTCTCCCCCTTGGCGCCTCCGATTGGCCTGGTCGTTCGGCGCGCGGCCCCACCCCGCAACTGCAGCCGATCCCCGGCGGAGCGCCCCCGGGCCCGCCGCCGGGTTGCTGGACGCCGGTCGTGCCTCTCCTGCCGCGGGTGAAGCACCGGTGGTCCGATCCGAGCCCGCTGCCCGCCCGACCGGGAGGACCGTGCCGTCCCTCGCGCCATGATTGAAGCCGCCACCGCCACCCTCGATCGCAATTGGCGCGACGGCTACACGCTGCCGTCCCCGAATCTGTACCCGTTCCAATGGAACTGGGACGCCGGATTCATCGCGCTGGGTCTCGCCCACGTGCGGCCCGAGCGGGCGATCGCGGAGATCCGCTGCCTGTTCCGCGGCCAGTGGGGCAACGGCATGGTGCCGCACATTGTGTTTCACCGGCCCGCCGACAACTACTTTCCCGGGCCTGACGTGTGGGGCACGGACGCGGTGCCTTTCCGGCCTGCCGGGGTCCGCACCTCGGGCATCACCCAGCCCCCGGTCTTCGCCTTCATCGTCGAGCGCATCTCGGCGCTACCGCTGGGCCTGACCCCGGAATGGGCCGCGTTCCGAAGGGAAATCTTTCCGGCGCTCGTCGCGCAGCACCGCCACCTCTACCGCCACCGCGATCCGCTCGGCGAGGGCTTGATTTACATCCAGCACAACTGGGAGGCCGGGACCGACAACTCCCCGGTTTACGACGCGGCCCTCGAGGCGATCGACCTGACGCACGCCCGTGACGTCTCGAGTCTCCGGCGGGACAACCGCAAGGTCGCGGCCGCCCATCGTCCCACCGACGCCAGCTACCGCCGCTACCTGGCGCTGGTGGATCTGTTCAATGCGTGCGGCTACCGGGACGCGGAAATCGCGGAGCGGTCCCCGTTCCTGATCCAGGACGTGCTGTTCAACTGCGTGCTGGCCCGGTCCAACCGGTCGCTGCTCGCCCTCGCGCGCGCCGTCAACGCCGAGGCGGGGCTCGTGGCCGAGATCGAGCGCTGGTGCGAACGCACCTCCGCCGCCATCAACGCGAAGTTCTGGGACGGGCAACGGGGCTTCTATTTCCCCTACGACCTGCGGGCCGGGCGCCGGATCCCGATCAAGACCTCGTCCGGTTTCCTCCCGCTGTTCGCCCAGGTCTGCGATGCCGAACAGCGGCGCGCGCTGGCCCGGCACCTCACCTCCTCGTTCGCCCCCGGCACCGACTGGCTGCTGTGCCCCTCGGTGGCCACGGACGAGCCCACCTTCGACCCGGTGCGGTACTGGCGCGGTCCCGTGTGGGTGAACGTGAACTGGATGCTCCACCACGGGTTGCGCCAGTCCGGGCTGGACGACCTAGCCGGGCGGGTGCGCGCGGACACGTTGCGCGCGATGGGTGCCGCGGGCCGCTGGGAATACTTTGACCCTCGCCCGGGCACGCCCCCGGCGGCGCTCGGCCTGGGCACGGACGAGTTCTCGTGGAGTGCCGCCCTGGCGCTCGACTTCCAGCTGAATCCCGCGCCGCTCTGAGCGCGGAAGCCGGGTTGCTTTCCCCCCGGGCGGGGCCGGCCGGGGACGTCGGCGCGCGGCGCGGCCCGTCAGCCTCCCCCGGCCTGCGCCTTGGCCGCGCGGGCCAGATCGGTGATCGCGCCGGCGTAGGCGGACGCCATCTGCGTGCACCACCGGCGCCCCTTTTCCGCCGTGCCGGCCGGGGCATCGCCCATCACGCCGGAGCGGGACAGGTCGGAGGTGATCCACGCCATCGTGGCCGGGGCGCGCTCGGGACGCAGGTCCCCCGCGGAGTCGGCCTGGCCACAGTACTCGCGGACGGCCAGCGTCATATCGACGTGATCCGCGGCGGTGGCCAGCATCAGCGCCGTCTCCACCGTGTTGGCGTGATACCCGTAGGTGATTTCCTGGGCGCCCAATCCCAGATCGACCTTCGGGGCCAGCACGCCGCAGCGGAGCCCGAGGGCGGCGGAGATTTCGCGGAGGGTGTAGGCGAGGACCGCGGAGTTTCCGCCGTGCGTGTTGAGGATCGCGAGCTGGCGGAAGCCCCAGGCGCCCAGTTGCCGCGCCTGCGCCCAGAGGAGCCCGCGCAGGGTGTCCTTGGAGATCGAGAGGGTGCCCGGGAAGCCCGTGTGTTCATTGCTCTTGCCCACCGTGATCGGGGGCGCGACGTAGCAGGACACGTCGCCGGGCAGCAAGGGGAGCGCGCGCTCGAGCCAGACTTGCCCGAGGAAGGAGTCGACCGCGACCGGGAGGTGCGGGCCGTGCTGCTCGATCGCCCCGGTGACGAGGATCACCGGGGCCCAATCCTTGTCGGCGAGGGCGGCGATCTGGCGCCGCGTCATCGCCGTCAGGCAGCGCGCGCGGTAGGAGGGAAAGGGCGGGGCGGGGAGGGCACTCATCAGGGCGGTCCCGTTCAGGGTTGCGCGGGCAGGATTTTCCCCGCGTGGGGCAGGGGAGGGCGGGCATCGATTTCGTGGAGCAGCTGGAGCAACCGTCCGGCGGCCGTGGAGAGCAGCGTGGCGCCCGCGGCGCGCGCTTCCTCCAGCGACATCGGGGGCTCCGGCAGAGGATACACCCGTTCGTCCCCCCAGGAACGCGGGGCGGGCGGGGGTAACCCGGCCGGGGGCGCGTCCGGCTCCTGGCCCGTCAGGGCGGTGACGAGGGTCTGAAACTGTCCGCGGGACTGGCTGCGCGTCGGATGGAGGTCGAGGCCCAGGCCGCTGAGGCTGATCCGGAAGAGCTGCAGGCCGAGGGCGATCCGGTTGTCGCGCGCGACCACGGCGATGAACTCCTCGTTCCAAGGGCTGGAGTTGTAGAGGACGACCTTGCGGAAGCCCGCGGCGGCGACCGAGCCGAGCAGCTCCGCGAGAAGACCGTGGGCCAAAGGCGGATCCACCGCGAACGCGCAGCCCGGATCAGGCCCCAGCACGAAACGCACCGGGGGCAAGACGAGCAGCCGCAGCCCCGCGGGGCGCCGCAGGGAGGTTTCGCGCAGCACGCCCATCAGCACGGTCTCCTCGGCATCCAGCGGATGGCCGAGGCCCCAATCCGCGCTGCCGGCCAGCGGAACGACCACGAGGGTCCGCTCGCGCTCGGGCCAGCGGTGGAACTCGGGCCAGCGATGCCAGGGCCAGAAGGTCGTGTCGTCGGCGATGCAGAGGGGCGTGGCGGGCATACGCGGGTTCAGGCGGCGGCGGTGATCTCGATCTCCACGCAGCAGCCGGGGCGGGCGAGGCCCTTGACCTCGAGCAGGGTGCTCGCCGCCAGGGAGCCCCCGAGGTAGCGGTCCCGCACCGCCGAGAACTTGGGGAAGTCCTCGATGTTCGTCAGGTAGGTCTGCGCGCGCACGACGTGCGCGAAGGTCATCCCTGCCGCCTGCAGGATCTCCCCCAGCAGCTGGAAAACGTATTCCGTCTGCGCGGTGGCGTCGCCGGGCGCGATCACGTGGCCGCCGGGATCAACCGCGAGTTGCCCGGTGGCGTAGAGGGTCCGGACGCCCGCGTGTTCCAGCAGAATGCCCGGGCTGTAGGCCCCGCGCGGCGCGGCGAAGCCCGCCGGATGGATGATGGTTCTCTTGAGCATGGGAAAGGTTTCCGGGCGGCGGCGTGCGTCCGGGGCCTAGGTCGCCTCGTCCTCGCGCTGGTTCAGGAACACCAGGATCAGGGCAAACACCGCGAACATCCGGCCGGCCGCGCCCTGGCCGTTCCAGACGCTGGACTGCCACATCAGGAACCACTCGCCGCCGACGATGAGGAAGGCGACGAACCACTGCAGCAGGCTCACGGTGAGGCCCGCCACGGCCAGGGACTTGGCCTGCCGCCAGGCGTCCGCCGACCCGGCGCGCGCCCGCCACATCCGCGCGGCGGCCACCGCCAGCAGGCCGCCGGCCGCCAGCTCCCACAGGATGATCGAGGCGTAGAAGGCGTGGTGGATGGCCGGGGAAGTGATCGCCCGCCACATGCCGCGGTTGCCCGGAAAGGTGGTGTCCATCGAGAGCACGTGGCGCACGAACTCGAAGTTCGAGCCGTAGTCCGTGAGGTTGTTGAACACCACCACGAGCAGGAAGAGGGCCGAGGAGGCCACGAGGGAGGCCTTGGAAAGACGGATGAGCATCGGGCGCAGGGTTAACGATCGTTGAGCTGCCCGAAGTCGGGCGGCGGTGCACGGTGAAATTCCTCGGCATCGATGCAGACCCGGGAGGAGCCCGGGCGGCTCAGCAGTTCGCTGAACCGTTGGGCGGCGAACACCACCAGGTGGGCCGGGGCTCCCGGCGCGATCCGCCCGTGGAGCGGCTCGCCGATCAGGTCCGCCGCCGCGCTCGTCACCACGCGCACCGAGTCCTCCAGGCGCGCGTCGAGATGCGCGAGGCGCACGCTCTGCGCGTAAACCTCGGCGGGGTTGTAGTCGCCGAAGGCATGGAAGGCGTCGCGGACATTGTCGCTGGCGCAGGCCACGGGGATGCCCGCATCCAGCAGATCGTGCACCAGGGTGATCCCCCGCCAGAACGGGGTCCGGGGAAAAGGCGCGGCAGCCGCCCGGCGGTCCTGCAGGTAAAGGTTGCACTCCGGCAGCGAGATGACGCCGATGCGCGCCTCGCGAACCAGCGCGAGGGTGGCCTGGGCCCGGGCCGGATCCTGGACCGCCAGGCTGCAGCAATGGCCACAGACGACGGGCAGGGTGAAGCGATTCCGCAGGACCGCCTCGGCCACGAGCCGGAGGCATTCCGCCTGGGGGTTGCCGCTTTCGTCCACGTGGAGATCGATCCCGACGCCGCGTTCCTGGGCGAGCGCGAGCAGGCGGTCGAGCTGGGCGGGCAGCGCGGCGGACATCTGGAGAAAGCCGCCCAGCGCGCTGGCGCCGTGGTGGAGGGCCAGGTCGGCCAGCTTCTCCCCCTCCGGGCTCAGGTAGTCGCCGCCGCCGCAGAGCGGGACGGTCTGCAGCTTGATCCGCCCCGCCCACTCCCGGCGGAGCTCCGCCATCACGGCGTGGCTGCGCTCCCCCCATTGGGGGCTGGTGTCGACGTGCGTCCGGATCACGCGCGTGCCGTGCGCCCAGGCGCAGCGCAGCGCGAAGCCGGCCCGGCGATGCAGGTCGGCCTCGGTCCAGTGCACCTTGTCGTCCGCCAGGGCCTGCAACGCGCCCGCGAAGGTGCCGGACCGGTTGGGCGCCCGGTGCCAGGTGTGGGTCTTGTCGAGGTGCACGTGGGCATCCACGAAGCCGGGAAACACGAGGGCTCCGCCCGCGTCGAACTCGCGGGCGAGGGGCGCGGCGCCGAGGCCGCCGGCGGCGGCGACGGCGGTGATCCGGGTTCCCTCGACGGCCACATCGCAGAGCACGGCGGGCTCCAGGGGATCGACGTCCGCGCCGGCGAGGGAGACGGGCAGGAGGGCGGCGGGAACTCGGGCGCGGCGGACGATGAGCATCGGATGGGCAGCAGCAGCGCGAACCTTGCGCCGCGGGGGAAGCCAAAACGGGCGGGCGGGAGGCTGCTTGACAAAAACGTTTTTGTACAGTCTTCAAATTCCCGCCCGCCCCCCGCCGCTGGTGCGGAAGGCACCCCCTCGAATGCTCCGTCCCGTCCCGCCTCCCCTTTTGTATCGAGAAATCGGAAACGTTTTTGGATCTTGGCATCAGAAGTGCAGTGGCGGGGTGCCGGCGGAAAGCGCCCCGACCCCGAGAAGAAGCTCCCCCATGACCGATCGCCCTGAGTCCCCGTGCCCCACCGCCGCCAGCCCCGCCCGGGGCCGCCGCGCCGCGGGACCAGCGGCCCGCCCGCGCCGGACTTTCGCCAGCCGCCCTTCCCACCGGCACGCCAGGTGCCGCCCGCAGATCCTAGTTAACCCGTCAACCGACACCCAATGACCACGAAAACCACCCGCGCCGGCATCCTGCTGGCGCTCGCCAGCACGCTTCCGGCCGTGCTGTTGGCCCAGACTGCCCCGAAAGCGTCCGACGCCTCCGGCGGCGTCACCGAGCTGGAGAAGTTCATCGTCACCGAGTCCGCGGCAGCCGTCGCCGGGGGCCTGCTCCCGACCTCGCGCAGCAGCGACTCGGTCTTCGGCTCCGCCAAGTCCGTGCTCGATATCCCCCGCTCGGTCACCGTGCTCACCCCCGAGCTGATGCAGAAGCTCGGCGTCCGCAGTTTCGATGACATCGCCCGGGTGATTCCCGGCGGCGAGCGGCCCAACTTCTACGGCGTGCCCGGCACCCCGTTCATCCGCGGCGACTTCGCCGGGACCTTTTTCAACGGCATGCAGCGCGCCTTCCAGCGCAACGAGATGCCCACGTCGTTCGGCTCGCTCGAGGGCATGGACGTGGTGCGCGGTCCCGCCCCCGGCACCTTCGGCGCGACCCAGGGCGGCGGCTACATCAACTTCCTGCCGAAGTCGCCCTACTACGACAAGTTCCGCGGCTCGCTCCGCACGACGATCGGCACCTACGACTATTTCAATACGCAGCTCGATGTCGGCGGCCCCTTGCTCGCCTTCGGCCGGCCGATGGCCTACCGCATCTCGCTGACCAGCCAGAACGCCGACTCCTACTACAAAAACGTCCAGAACAATTACATCTCGATCTACGGCGCCCTCAAGGCCCGGCTCACCCGCGACGTCTCCCTCTACACGGGCGCGGAGTTCTACAGCTACCGCTCCAACGAGAACGGCGGCTGGAACCGGGTCACGCAGGACCTGATCAGCAACGGCAACTACCTCGTGGGCGAGGTGGCCGACCGCACGAGCGCCGCCGCCGGCGGCTACGTCCTCCCCTCGGGGGTCCCGTTCATTGGATTCGGCGCCAGTTCCGCGACCATCGGGGGCGCCCAGTTCGACAACAGTGGCGGCGCGATCATCCCGCCGGCCAGCTACGTCGCGACGCTCTCCCCCCAGCTGCGGGCGCTGCTCCACCCGACGACCGGGGCTTACACGTCCGCCTTCTTCAACGCCGGCGGTAAGGCCCTCACGACGAAGATCGGCGGGAACCAGGTGAACGCCGACCCGGGCGACTTCGCCAACGCGCAAAACTTCCTCTATTTCGCCGACCTCGTGAACACCCGCTCGGCCTCGAGCACGCTCAAGAACCAGTTTCTCATCGATTACATCAAGAGCGATAAGATCTCCTCCTACGGCTACGCGTTCGCGATGGAGCAGTTCATCATCGAGGACAAGGTCACCCTGGAGCAGCGGTTCAAGGGCCTGCTCACCAGCCTCTCCTCCGGCGGTTCGGTCCGCTACAGCTGGGCCAAGCAGCTGCAGGACTTCAGCTCCGAGCCCTTCTCCCGCCGCGACATCAGCAACCCCCGGATCACCGCCAATTCCATCATCCTGACCGGCCCGCAGCGGCCGGCCTTCGGCGACACCCGCAACTTCTGGGCGCAGAGCTCCGCCACCGAACTCTACCAGCTCGCCCTGTTCAGCGTCGGCGAGCTCAAGTTCTCCGAGTCGCTGAGCACCTACTTCTCGGCCCGCGTCGAGGGGGCCAGCTTCACCAATGCCATCCCGATGGAGCACGAGCGCAACGCCCGCCGCGGCCAACGCGTCGCCAAGGGCGGCAAGAATTACTACATGTTCAGCCTGAACCCGGTCTACAAGCTCTCGCCCAACGTCTCGGCCTACGTCTCGGCCCTCCACGGCACGGCCCTCACGCCCTCGCAGGGCGGCAACGTCGGCTCCGAGGCCAACTTCGGCGAGACCGGCCTGATTGAGGGCGGCCTGAAGGTGTCGCTGCTCGACAACTCGCTGTTCGCCGCGCTCGCCGTCTACGAGGGCCGCCGGCAGCGCTTCAACAACTTTACCAACGCGCAGGACGGGGTGCGCTCCAAGGGCCTGGAATTCGAGGCCACCTGGCTGGCCACCAAGCAGCTCTCGTTCCTCGCGAACTTCGGCGTGAAGGAGTCCCACCTCGTCCGGATGCCCGGCTTCCGCTTCGGCGCGACCCAGGAGTACTATATGCCGCTGGTCGCGGGCGCCCTCTTCACGGACGGGGGTGACGCCACCGGCCTGATCCGGAAAAACAACCCGGAGGGCCGCTTCGAGGGCGCGCCCCAAGGCTCCGCCAACCTCATCGCCAGCTACAATCTCGGCAACGGGTTCGAGATCAGCGGCGGTCCCCGCATCCGCGGCAGCTACTACCTCAACCACGAGCGCACGCTCAGCCTGCCCTCGACGGTCATCTGGGGCGGCAGCGTCACCTATCGTCGCGGCCCCATCCAGGTGATGCTCGAAGCCACGAACATCTCCAGCGAGGACTACTTCATCGGGTCGGACCCGATCTTCGCCTCGAACACGGTCATCACCAAGGCGCCGCCGATCGAGGCCAAGCTGAACGTCACCTACAAGTTCTAGGCGGCGCGCCGGCTGATCCGCGACCCGGGACGGCGGGGCTTTCCCTTCCGTCCCTCCTGCACTAGCCTGCTCCGGAACAAAATCCTGCGATGACCGAACCCCTTGCGTCCCTGCGTGCCGAATTGCGTGCCCTCCTCGGGGCCGAGCAGGTGATCGACGGCGGGGACGCGCTGGCCGGGCTGTCGAAGGACTTCTTCTGGTACTCGCCGGTGCTGCGGCGCCAGTTGGACGGCAAGCTGGCCGACCTCGCGGTGCGTCCGGGCTCCGTCGCTGAGTTGCGCGCCGTGGTGCGGGCCTGCTTCCGCGCCGGGGTGCCGATCATTCCCCGGGGGGCCGGCACCGGCAACTACGGGCAATGCGTCCCGCTGTACGGTGGCGTGGTGATCGACCTGGCGCGGCTCGACCGCATCCACTCCGTGGCCGGCGGCGTGGTGCGGGCCGAGGCCGGGGCGCGGCTGGGCACCATTGAGGGAGTGGCGCGGGCGGCGGGCTGGGAGCTGCGGTGCATCCCGTCGACGTGGGTCAAGAGCACGATAGGCGGGTTCTTCTGCGGCGGGTCCGGCGGGATCGGCTCCGTCACGTGGGGCGGCATCAACGCCGGGGACAACGTCAAGTCCGTGACCGTGATGACCTGCGAGGAGGAGCCGCGGCTGCTGCGGCTGGAGGAGCGCGACTCGCTGCGGGCGCTGCACACCTACGGGACCACGGGTTTCCTGGTCGAGGTCGAGATGCGGCTCGCCCCGAAGGTCGACTACGAGCAGATCATCCTCAGCGCGCCGGACTGGGACCGGCTGCTGGATTGGACCGACGGGATCGCGCGGGACGACGCGTGGCAGAAGCGGCTGGTCACCCAGTTCGAGTGGCCCATTCCCTCCTATTTCAAGCCGCTGGCGAAGCATCTGCGGCCGAACGAGCACGCGACGTTCCTGCTCGTGGCCCGGGCGCAGGCGGAGGCGGTGATTGCCGCGGCGGCGGCCGCGGGCGTGGCGTGCGTCTACCGCCAACCGCTCCCGGATCCGCCGCGGCCGCCCTTCATCACGGATTACACCTGGAACCACACCACGCTGTGGGCCTTGAAAGTCGATCCCACGATCACCTACCTCCAAGCGGGGTTCGGGCCCGATTTCCGCGAGCAGTTCGCCGAGCTGCACCGCCGGTTTCCGGGCGAGATCCTGTTCCATCTGGAGTGGATGGCCGGAGGCATCAAGTTCCTGCCGGGCGGTGCCGCGAACAGCGCGGGCGGGCATATGGTGGTCGGCGGGATCCCGTTGGTTTTCTTCAAGACCGAGGAGCGCCTGGCGGAGATCATCCGGGTGTGCGGGGAAATCGGCGTGGGCATCGCCAACCCCCACACCTACCGCCTCGAGGAGGGCGGCCGGCATCCCAACATCGCCGACAAACGCGCGCTCAAAGCGGAGGTGGATCCCTCCGGCCTGCTGAACCCGGGCAAGATGAAGTCGTACCCGCACAACCCGTTCGAGCCCGTCCCCCCGACTGCCGGCGCCCGGTGATGGATCGAGCGATGAGTGAGGCTCCCGTAGTCAAGGTCAGCGGGTTGAGGAAGCGGTTCGGCTCGGGCCCGCTCGTGCTGGATGGCATCGACCTGGAGGTGGCCCGGGGCGAGTTCGTCAGTTTCATCGGGCCCAGCGGCTGCGGGAAGTCGACGCTCCTGCGCCTGATCGCCGGGCTCACCCCGGCGAGCGAGGGCTCGATCACGGTGGAGGGGCTGGCGCCGGAGCAGGCCCGGAAGCGGATGTTTTTCGTCTTCCAGGACGCCAACCTGATGCCGTGGCGGCGGGTGGCGGAAAACGTGGAGCTGCCCCTGCTGCTGCGCGGGGATGCCCCGGCGCCCCGCCGGGAGCGCGTCGCGCGGATGCTGGAGATCGTCGGCCTCGCCGGGGCGGAGGCGAAATATCCGTGGCAGCTCTCCGGCGGGATGAAAATGCGCGTGTCGATCGCGCGCGCGCTCAGCGTGGCGCCGGAGATCCTGCTACTCGACGAGCCCTTCGGGGCGTTGGACGAGATGACCCGCGACCGGCTCAACGAGGACCTGCTCGCGATCCGCAGCCGCGACCCCTTCACGGGCTTCTTCGTGACGCATTCGGTCGCGGAGGCCGTGTTCCTTTCCTCCCGCATCGTGGTGCTCGGCGCGAACCCCGGCCGTGTCACCGCCGTGATCGAGGTCCCGTTCGCCTATCCGCGGCAGCCTGAATTGCGGGAGACGCCGCCGTTCCTGCGCCTGCTGGCGACGACCGCCCAGGCGCTGCGTGCCGTGCGCGTCGCGTAGCATGAGCGCCTCCTCCCCATCCCGCCTGGCGGCCTTCCTGCTGCCCGCCCTCACCGCGGTGGCCCTGATCCTGCTTTGGTACGCGTTCAAGGCGGTCCTGCAGGTTCCGAGTTTCGTCCTCCCGGCCCCCCACGAGATCGTGGCGGCCGCCTGGGAGGAACGGACGGTCCTCTGGTCCGCCGCGCTGGTGACGGTCCGCGGCGCGCTCCTCGGGTTCACGGCCGCGGTGACCGTTGGGTTCCTGCTGGCGATGGCGCTCGGCTTCTCGCCGCGCATCAAGACGTCCTTCTACCCGCTGATTTTGGTGCTCCAGATGATGCCGGTCACGATCCTCGCGCCCATCTTCGTGCTCTGGCTCGGGCAGGGGCTGCCGAGCATCGTCGCCATCACCTTCGTGATCGGCTTTTTCCCCGTCGTGGCGAACACGACGATGGGCTTCATCTCGGTCGACCGTAACCTCCGGGAACTCTTCGTGATGTGCAACGCGACGCGGGCGCAGGAGGCGCGCTACCTGAGGATCCCGGGGGCGATGCCCTATTTCCTCACCGGGATGAAGATCGCCGGCACGCTCGCGCCCATCGGGGCGATCGTCGGCGATTTTCTCGCCGGCAGCGCACAGGGCGGGGTGGGGGGCATCGGCTATATGACGATCTCGTATTTCTCGCAGCTCAAGACGCCCGCCCTGTTCGCGACCGGGCTGGTCGCCTGCGTGATGGGCTTCCTGTTCGTCGGCGGGGTCAACTGGCTCCACTGGCGGCTCTTGCACTCGTGGCACGATTCGATGGTGAAGAAGGAATGAAAACCCCGCGTCCCCGACTCCATCCCCCCGCCCTTCTCGCCGTCCTCGCCGCGTTCGCCGTCGCCGGCTGCGGGGAACGGCGCACCGATGCCCCCGCGCCCCGGCCGGCAGCGTTGGCGAAGGTCATCCTGCAGACGGACTGGTACGCGCAGCCGGAGCACGGCGGTTTCTACCAGGCCCACGCCAAGGGGTACTACCGCGAGGCCGGGCTCGACGTGGAGATCGTCCAGGGCGGGCCCAACGCGATCCCCGTCCAGAAGGTGGCGCTCGGAACGGCGCAGTTCGCCGTGGGACGGACCGACGAGCTGGTCATCGCGGCGGGCCGGGGGATCCCGGTGCTGGCCGTAGCGGCGCTGATGCAAAGGGATCCCCAGGCGGTGATGTTCCACCGGGAGTCGGGGATCCGCGACTTCAAGGACTTGGACGGCCGCAGTGTGATGGCGGTACCGGGGGCCGCGTGGCTGACGCTGGTGCAGCGGCAATACGGCATCCGGATGTCGGTCACGCCGCTGGATTTCGGGCTCAGCCGGTTCCTCGCCGACAAGCGGCTCGTGCAGCAGTGCTTCATCACCAGCGAGCCGTATTATGTCGCCCAGCAGGGCGTCGAGATCGGCACGCTCCTGCTCGCCGACGCCGGCATCGATCCCTACCGCATCTGGTACACGAGCCGGGACTTCGCGGCGCGGCGGCCGGAGGCCGTGCGGGCCTTCACCGCGGCCTCGATCCGCGGTTGGCGCGATTACCTGGAGGGGGACCGGACGGAGGCCGACCGGCGCATCGGCGAGCTGAACCGGAAAATGACCCCCGAGTTCATCGCCTTCGGCGTCGAGGCGATGCGCAAGCACCGGCTCGTGCACGGGGACCCCGCCAAGGGGGAGCTCCTCGGCCGCATCGACCCGGCGCGGATGGGGGCGGAGATCGAGCGGCTCGCCGCCATCGGCGTGCTGGGCCGGCCCGTCCAGCTGGCCGAAGTCTTCGACGAGAAATTCCTCCCGGAGGAGGTCCGGGCCGCGGCCACCCGGAAGTGATCGCGTTCCCCCGGTCCGCCCGCCCCGTTTCCGGCTCCTGTCTTCCCATGCATCCCCACGAACGTCTCCTGCTCGGACCCGGCCCGAGTCCCGTCTCCCAGCGTGTGCTGCGCGCCCTCGGGGCGCCCACGCTCGGGCATCTGGACCCCCAGTACCTCCAGATCATGGACCAGGTCTGCGCCCAGCTGCGCCAGGTTTTCCGGACCGCGAATCCGCTGACTTTCCCCGTGAGCGGGACCGGGATGGCCGGCATGGAGTGCGTGGCGGTGAATCTGGTCGAGCCCGGCGACGAGGTGATCGTGTGCGTCAACGGCGTCTTCGGGCTGCGGATGAAGGACGTGATGGAGCGCTGCGGCGCGGTCGTGCACGCCCTGGAGTGCCCCTGGGGGGAGACGTTCCCCCGCGAGCAGATCGCCGCCGCCCTCGCCGCGCACCCCCGGGCGAAGGTGCTGGGGATCGTGCAGGCCGAGACCAGCACGGGCGCCCACCAGCCCATCGAGGACCTCTCGGCGCTCACCCGGGCGCACGGGGCCTTGCTGGTGGTGGACGCCGTGACCAGCCTCGGCGGGCACGAGCTGCGGGTCGACGACTGGGGCATTGATGCGATCTACAGCGGAACGCAGAAATGCCTCAGCTGCCCGCCCGGCCTTTCCCCGGTCAGCTTCGGTCCCCGGTCGATCGCGCGGATGGACGCGCGGAAAACCAAGGTGCAGTCCTGGTACCTGGACGTGTCGATGTTGCGGAAGTACTACACGGGCGGGGGCGGCGGCCGCGTCTACCACCACACGGCGCCCATCAACATGACCTATGCGCTGCACGAGGCCCTGGCCATCGTGCTCGAGGAGGGGGTGGACGCCCGCGTGGCGCGGCACGCGGCGATGCACCAGCGGCTCCGGTCCGGCCTTGAGACCCTGGGCTTGAAATACATCCCCAGCCGGTCGCTGCACACCCTCAACTGCATCCGCGTCCCCGACGGGGCCGACGACGCCGGCGTGCGGCTCAGGCTCCTCGAGGAATACGGCATCGAGATCGGCGCCGGGCTGGGGCCGATGGCCGGCAAGGCCTGGCGCATCGGGCTGATGGGCCACGGCGCGACCGTGCGGAACGTCGATCTCGTCCTCGCCGCGCTCGGGACGATCCTCCGCCGCTGACCCGCTGCCCGACCGGAGCCGCCTTCCCTGCCCGCATGCCGCGCCATCCCGTACTGAAGGAAAGCGAGCTCCCTCCCGGCGCGCGCAAGCTCGTGAAGGTGGCGGGCATCGAGATCGGCCTCTTCAACGTGGCCGGTCAGGTCCACGCCTACCGCAACGTCTGCCCGCACGGCGGCGCGCCCGTCTGCCTGGGCAAGGTCACCGGCACGACCCTGCCCTCGCGGGTGTACGAGTACGAGTACGGCCTCGAGGGCTGCATCCTGCGCTGCCCCTGGCACGGCTGGGAATTTGATCTGCGGACGGGAGAACACCTGGTGGACCCCGCCACGAGACTGAAGAAGATCACGGTCGAGCCGGAGTCCGCCCAGGACCCCAGCCTGGAAAACCTGGAGCGTTTCCCGGTCGAGTCGGAGGACGGCCTGCTCTGCGTCGTGCTGCCCGGCGGCAAGGCCGGCGGA
>JBILWD010000226.1:0-6297 GCA_044370095.1 Opitutaceae bacterium
CCAACCGCACGGTCAACGAGATCATCGGGGACAAGCTGCCCGTCTCCGCCGAGCTGGGGGCCCTCGCGCTGGGCTTCGCCTTGGTGATCGGCATCAGTCTGGGCACCTTGGCCGCGGTCTACCGCAACACCTGGATCGACTACGTCGCCTCAACCTTCGGGATGATGGGGATCTCCATTCCCACCTTCGTCGTCGGTCCGCTGCTGGTGCTGGGCTTGGCCATCCACCTCGGCTGGTTCAACGCCTCGGGCTGGTACGGCCCGGCGGACCGGGTGTTGCCGGCCATCGTGCTGGGGTTTGCTTACGCGGCCCCGGTGTCCCGCCTGACGCGCGGCGGGATGCTGGAAATCCTCGGGCAGGACTTCATCCGCACCGCCCGCGCCAAGGGCGCCTCGGAACTGCGGATCATCACCCACCACGCCCTGCGCGGCGGCCTGCTCCCGGTCGTCTCGTTCCTCGGGCCGGCGGTGGCCGGCATTTTGACCGGTTCCTTCGTGATTGAGACCATCTTTCAGATCCCGGGGATCGGGCGGGAGTTCGTGAACAGCGCCTTCAACCGCGACTACACCCTCGTGCTGGGCACGGTCATTCTCTACGCGGTCCTGATCATGGCCCTGAACCTCGTGGTGGACGTCGTCCAAGCGTGGATGAACCCGAAAGTGAGGCTCGAGGGATGAGCGCGCCGACCACCGCTACCCCGGAAGCCCCCGAGGCCCTCGAGCAGGGCACCTCCCTCGGCCACGATGCTTGGCTGCGCCTGCGCAAGAACAAGCTGGCCGTCTTCGGCCTCGCCTGCCTCGCCGTGGTGTCCGTCCTCTGCCTGATCGGCCCCTGGCTGCTGCCCTACGGCTACGAGGAACAGAAGCTGGAACTGGGCGCCTCGGCTCCTAGCGGGATGCATTGGCTGGGCACCGATACCCTCGGCCGCGACCTGCTGGTGCGCCTGCTGTACGGCGGGCGGATCTCCCTCGGCGTCGGCCTCGCGGCTACTTTCGTCGCCCTGACCATCGGCGTGGTCTACGGGGCGGTGGCGGGATTCTTCGGGGGTAAGCTCGACGCGGTGCTGATGCGCATCGTAGACATTATGTATTCTCTGCCCTTCCCGATCTTCGTCATTCTGCTGATGGTGTTCTTCGGGAAGAATATCATTCTGCTCTTTGTGGCGATCGGGGCGGTCGAATGGCTGACGATGGCCCGCATTGTGCGCAGCCAAGTGATGGCGGTGAAGCGGATGGAGTTCATTGAGGCGGCGCGCGCGCTGGGCTTCGGCAAGCGGCGGATCATCTTCCGCCATATCCTGCCCAATATCCTCGGTCCGATCATCGTCTATACCACCCTGACCATTCCCGCCGTGATGCTGCTGGAGGCGTTTCTCAGCTTCCTCGGCCTCGGCGTTCAGCCCCCGATGAGCTCCTGGGGCGTGCTGATCAAGGACGGCGCCGAAAAGATGGAGGAGTTCGCTTGGCTGCTGGTCTTCCCGGCCGCCCTGTTCTCGCTCACCCTCTTTTCCCTCAACTTCCTCGGCGACGGCCTGCGCGACGCCCTCGATGTGCGTTCCTCCAAGGACTGACCCCGCTCGGCCGAGGCGCGCGCCGCCTCCCCCCGCCGCGTGAACCGCTTCCGCCCCTACTTCCGCTACCTCGCCGCCGTCCGCGGCCCGATCGCCGCCGCCATCGGCTGCGGGCTGCTGTACGGAGCCGCCAGCGGCGCCGGCCTGCCCCTGCTGGTGAAGCACGTCTTCCCCCGCATCTTCCAGCCCGGCCCCGAGCCACTGCCGTTCCTGCAGGTCGCCCTCGTCGCGGCCTACATCCCGGCCATCTTCGCCCTCCGCGCCCTCAGCGGCTACCTGAACGGCTACTTCACCCAACTGGCGGGCGTCCGGGTGCTGGAGGCCCTGCGGCTCGATTACTTCCGCCAATTGCAGGCGCTGCCGCTGTCGTTCGTCCAGGGCAAGCGCACCGGCGACCTGATGTCGCGGGGCCTGTCCGACACCCAACAGCTCCAGTATAGCCTCACCCTCCTCGCGAACGACGGCATCAAACAGCCCGCGACGCTCCTCAGCGCGCTCGCCGCGGTGGCCTACTTGGCCGTGACCTCGGACGGCGTCTGGCTAGCGCTGGTCTGCCTCGCGGCCGTGCCGCTGACCGTCTTTCCGGTGCGTTACGTGGGCAAAAAGGTGATCCGGCGGGCCGCACAGGTCCAGGCCCAGCTCGGCGGCGTGAGCGGCCAGTTCGCGGAAAACCTGGCCGCCGCCCGCGAGGTGCGCGCCTTCGGCCTGGAGGAGCGCGAGTCGAACCGGTTCGCCGCCGCCTGCCGCGAGCTGGTCACCTCGCAGATGAAGATCGTGAAGTACGCCCAGGCGCTGACCCCGGCGATCGAGGTGATCTCCGCGGTGGGCATCGCCGTGACGCTGCTCTATGCGTACCGAGGGGGGCTGCAGCTCGAGACCTTTATCGCCCTCATCACGGCCCTCTACAGCAGCTACGAGCCGGTCAAGAAGCTGGGCGCGCTGAATAACGAGCTGAAGCGCGGCACCGCCGCCCTCGACCGGCTGGAACTGATCCTCCGGGAGCCGATCCACCTCGCCGACCCGGCTCAACCGGTGACCGTGGACCGCCTCCGTGGCGACCTCGCGTTCCAAGGGGTGCGGTTCGCTTACCCGGGCCACCCGCCCGCGCTGCAGGACGTGACCGTATCCCTGCCCGCCGGCACCATCTGTGCTCTCGTGGGCCCGAGCGGGGCCGGCAAGTCGACCTTTGCCCAGTTGGTCCCGCGGTTCCACGATGTGGATGCGGGCACGATCACCGTGGACGGCCACGATGTCCGGCAGCTCCGGCTGCAGGATCTGCGGCGGAACATCGCGTTGGTGCCACAGGATCCGGTGCTATTCCACGACACCATTCGGGCGAACCTGCTGGTGGGGCGCGCCGGAGCAACGGCGGCGGAGGTGGAGCAGGCGGCGCGGGATGCGTTCGCGCACGACTTCATTCTGCAATTGCCGCAGGGGTACGATACTGTCGTGGGCGAGCGGGGGGCGACCTTGTCGGGCGGGCAACGGCAGCGGCTGGCGCTGGCGCGGGCGTTTTTGCGGGACGCGCCGATTCTGATCCTGGACGAGGCGACGAGCGCCTTGGACAGCGAGAGTGAGGCTTTCATCCAGACGGCGCTGCGGAAGCTGATGGTGGGCCGGACCGTGCTGATCATCGCGCACCGATTCTCGACCCTGCGGGATGCGACGCGGATCTTGGTGTTTGAAGGTGGGCGGGTGGTCGGCGAGGGCACGCATGAGAGCCTGCACGCGGGCAACGCGCTCTATCGGAGCCTGTTCGACCGGCAGTCTGAGGGCCTGGGTTCGAGATAAGGCTGAGGAGGCGCTTCCGACTGTGCTCACCGGGGCGACTCGCCCCGGCTACATCGAGCCGCGGCCGGTCCAGACCGAAGTTCAGTCCGAACTTGAGTGGTTTGGTGTACCTGGGGCGCGCCGCCCCGGCGGAAGGGACCAAAACCCATTCCGCGAAGCCATCCAGCCCCCCGACGAACGGCTCGCGCGGGAACCTGCTTCCGTCCGTGCTCACCGGGGCGACGCGCCCCGGCTACATCAAGCCGCTGCCGTTCCAGCCCGCAGCTCAGTCGGGGATTCAATGCTTTGGTGCAGCCGGGGCATCTTACCCCGGTCGCAGGGACGCTAATCCTTTTAATCCGCCGCCGAGCCCACCAGCGGATTCTCCCAGACGACTCCGGGGAGCCGGGCAAAGTCCGTATCGGCCGTGTGCACCGTCGCCCCGTACTCCAGCGCCAGCGCCCCGATCTGTGCATCCGAAACCAGGTTTCCACCCGTTCCCGCCTGCTCGAGGAGTTGACCCACCGTCTGCACGTGCGCGGGACCGGCCACCAGCAGGCGGACATTCGGCCGGGCCAGCCACGCCTCAATCCGGGCCGCGGCCTCCGCCACGGTCATCGGCCGAGCAAAGACCCGCGGACTGGTCGCCAGACGCAGGAACGCGAAGACCACGACCGGACACAACCCGACCGGCTCGGCGCCGGAAAGCAGGCCGCTCCACCAACGCGCCGCCGCCGGGTGCAACGGGGATTCGCGGTCGTAGGCGTAAAGCAGCAGGTTGGCGTCGGGAATGATCACTTTCCCAACCTCGCCCGCAACTGACGCGTCGTGGCCGCAAAAGCCTCCGCTTCGAGCTCATCCGCCACCTCGTGCAGACGGGCGGGATCCAGCCCGGCCCGCAGGCCCAGGGGCAGCGCGTCCACCACAAACGGCTCAGCGGCGGACGCCGGGGACAAGTGGGCAAGACCACGGCGCAGCCCGTCATTCAACGCCTCCTTGAACGATTGCCCCGAACCCTGCGTCGCCAGCTGCAGGAGCTGCGCCACATCGGGATCAAGGGTCACCGTAGTCCGCATAAGGCATCAAGATGCTACCAATTATTGCTGTCAAGATGCTCAGTCCGTTCGATCGCCCGCGCACGGACCGGGGCGGCGCACCCCGGCTGCACCAAGCCCCCGCAGGCCGACTCGATGGGGTCAGGCCGTTAATCGCTAGTTTCGTGGGCGCTCGTTCCTTCTCCGAGAACGCTCCTAACCACTAACGGCCTGACCCCATAGGGCGCGACCTCTCGCCGCCCACGCGCGCAGCCTCGGGGCCACGCTGCTGACGGCGAACCTAGCTGAGTTTCGGCGAGTCCCCGGCCTGAAGTGCGCCGCGTGGGGCTGACCTATGGCCCAGAATCCTGCCCTGAGCCTGTCGAAGGGGCCTGGAGGCGGCGCAGCGAAGCGCCCGTGAATTCCGCGAAGTCCTCGTTCACCTGGTTCAGCGCGCGCACCGCCATCCCCACCCACCGCGCCCCGGCCGGCGCCCGCCCAATTAAGGTCAGCCGCAGCGCCTGTTCCCCCGCCCCCGACGGCACCCGGTCGACTCGACCCGGGTCCAGAAAACGCCCGCGCTCATCCATAAACCGCAGCAGCAGGTGCACCGACGTTCCGGGGCTGACCCGCGCCCGCACCTCGGCCGTCGCCTCAAAAACCTCGCCCGCCACGGCCGGCACCCACTGGGTCAGGTCATCCCGGATGCAGCCCTCGAGCCGCAGGACCCGCCGCCCGTCGGGCGCGCGAGTGAAGGCCACGCGACGCGTCTCCCACGGCTCGCCGAGACCGCCCCACGGATTGTCGGGCGCGGTCCACTCGATCACGGCCGGGGACGCGACGGGCCGCGCCACCGCGACCTGTTCCCAGCCGGCATCGCGCAGCACCTCGCGCCCCTCGGCGGGCAAGCGGAGGACTTCCGCCGCGGTCACGGCGTCCCGTGCGGGCGAGAGGCCGGCGCCACCGGCGAGCAGTGCCCGGCCCGCTGGGGTCGCGGCGAGCACGCGGGCCACGCGACCGTCGGTCTCGGTACGGAGGTAAGGCGTGAGGTCCTGCGCCGCGAGGGCGAGGGGCTGCTCCCGCCGGAGGTGCGCGTACGCAGCGCGAAAAGAGGTCTCCGCTTGCTTGGCCTCGCGCCAGGCCGCCGCCAGCCGGACCGGATCTGCCCCGGGCACGGCCAGCCGGGAAACCGCCCCGCGCGTCTCGCCAACCCGCGCGAAGGCCTCGCTCACCGCGAAGCCGGCCGCAGTGAAGGCGACCCGCGCACGCACCCGCGGCGTGGTGGCGAGGGCCGCGGCCGCGCGCAGCTGTTCCGCGAGCACCGCCCGCGCCGCCGGCGGGAAGATTCCTGTCTGGTCATCATCGCGGTAGTGGCGGAGCCAGAACGGCGGTCCGGGCTGGGTCCGCCAGACGCGGTCGGCCTCCGCGAAAAACGCCCGCATCGGCGCGGCCGCCTCGCGCCAGTATTCTCGGAAGTAGAGGTCGAGCAGCGCGGCGGGATCGCGGGTCGGCTCCCACAGGAGTTGCGAGGCCAGCCAGGCCTTCGGGCCGTCGAGAGCCCAATTCGGATGCGCCTCGGCGAAGAACGCCCGCACCCCAGCGCGGTGGTGAAAAGGGATACTGCGGGCCACCGCATCGAGGGTCGGCCGCGGCACAAGGAACGGCCGCCCGTAGAAATAATCGTAAACCCCCACGAACGCGGCGCCCGCCCGACACCAGCGCTCGATCAGCTCCCGGTCCTCCCGCTCGAACTCCGGGTGCGACCACTGGCTGCGGTCCGCGGTAAGAAAGGGGACGACGTTGCGCTCCAGCGGGAAGTCCGGGGCGTTCTCGCACCAATAATAGGCATACGCGGGCAGCCAGCGGTCCGGGTGCCGCTCGGCCACGCGACGGGCAACGGCATTGGTGAAACCAAAAACGAGG
>JBILWD010000227.1:0-6274 GCA_044370095.1 Opitutaceae bacterium
GCCCTCCATCGACCAATGCTCTTGGGTGTTCGCCAGCAGCAGGCGCTTGCCGGTGTCGCGGAGCTTCGCGCCGAGGCCGACGTGCATCGCCCCGGTCGTACGCAGCGGGTAGGCGTTGAACCCGGCCCCGTTGCCAACGTGGCCGGCGGCGGTGCGGCCGTAGCCGAGCGGCACCATCACCGTGTAATTGGCCAAGCCGGGCTGGATGTGCACCGGGCCACTGATCGTGCGGCCGCCGAGCGACAGCTCGAACACGCGGGCGTTCTCCTTGCCCATCGTAAACTCGGCGTTCTCCTTCCGCGCCACCTGGATGAGGGAGCCCTTGGGGTCGATGCCCAGGTCGCGGGCCAGCCGCGGGCTGATCAGAATCGCGTTGTCCCAGGAGATCTTGGTGATCGGGTCCGGGCACTCCTGCAGCCAGCCGTTGTTGGCGAACCGGCCGTCATCGACTTTGGCATCCACCACGAAGCGGACCTCGAGGTTGTCCTTGTCGGGCGCGGCCGCCGGGCGGACCGCCGTGAGGAGCGATTGCGCCCCGGAGGCATTGAAGCGGACGGTGACCGGACGGTGCGCGGAACCGGCGAGCACGCCATCGTGGAGGAAGCGCTCCATCACCCGCGCGGGGTCCGCGCCGGAGCCAGCCAGCCCGGCGATCGTGGTGGCCACCAACTGGTAGGGATCGGCCTCCGTCTGGCCCGCGAGGCGCGCCAGCACCTCGATCTGCGTCAGCCCGCCGAACAGCGGCAAAATCATCGGCTGGACCGGCACGACCGTGCCGTCGAACGTCCGCGCGTCGCCCCAGGACTCGAGGTAGTGGGCGGCGGCCAGATGCGTGGTCGCAGCCGGGTTGAGCCCGGAGGTTTCGTCCACGTGACCACCCCAGCGGATTACCTCGGCGACCGACTTCTGCAGCGCGGCCCAGTCGAGATCCGCGGGCGCATTGTAGGCCGGATTGCCCCCGAGAACGACCAGCGTCTTGACCGATCCGGCCTTGATGGCGGCGGCCAGCGCGGACAGGGACGTCGCGCCGGGCGTGCTCTCCACGGGAAGGTACGAGACGGTCGCCCCGGCGGCACCGAGGATCGAGTTGAGACCGTGGACCATCGCGTGGACCTCGGCGGGCAGGTGCGAACCGGCCACCACCAAGGCGGCCCCGCGGTGGGCCTGCAAGTCCTCGACGCACGCTTGAATCCACTTCGGGTCCAGCTTCACGCCCTGCGTGAACGGCTCGAGCACCGAGGCGGACTCCGGGTAAACCGCGATCACCAGGGTGGCCGTGAAGGCGAGCATCTGGCTGGACGCCAGCCGCAGGCGATGGTCGGCCATACTGCCGGTGAGCGACATCCCGCTCTCCACCACATAGAGACGGTTCATCGGGTCTTCCTTGCGGTTGACCCGGCGGCCCTGGGCGAACCCGCGGGCGGAGGCGAGGCTCCCAGCCTCGGACTGGAGGAAGTCGGCGTCGATCGAGAGGATGCGGCGCGCCTTGGCGAAATCCGGCAGCGGGCGCACGGCCTGACCGAACACGGCCTGAGCGGCGGCGACCGGGGGCTGGTCCGTGACCGGCTCGTACTCGCTCCACAGGGCCCGCGGCAACTTAGCCCGGAGTTCCTTCACCAGCCGCGCCCGGGAGGGCGAAGAAGACTCATCGGCCAGCAGGGCCAGCCCAGCACCCTGGGTGGCAGCGTACTTGGTGGCGATTTCGCCCAGCAGGGTCGCGACCTCGGCGGCGGAAAGAGCCTTGCCGCCGCGCGTGTGGGCGCGGGCGCGGTCCGGATCGTACAGGTCGAGCACCGAAGCCTGCGCCAGCAGCGAGGCGGCGCCGCCGTGCGGGGCATAGGTCGGGTTACCCTCGAGCTTGGTCGGGCGGCCCTGATGGGTCTCCGCCAACAGGGGGATCGCCCCCTGCCGCAGCGGCATCGCGGTGGCGTAGTACGAAGGCAGGCCGGGGATGACCCCCTCGACGGACTTGCCGTACGGCAGAATGAACTTCTCCGGCCGACGGCATCCGGACAGACCCACGCCGCCCAGCGCGAACGAGGCGGCCATCAGCTTCATGAAGCCGCGGCGGTCGACGCCGTCCAACTCCGCGGCGCCCTCCGGGAACTCCCGTTCCAGCTGGGCCCGGAACCCCGGGGTGCCCGCCAGCTCGTCGAGGCTGCGCCAGTACTTCGGGCCGGTCAGCGACTCGGCGGCGGGGGGGGCGGGATGTTCAATCTTGCGTTTCATCGGTGGCAGCCGGAGCAGCTCTGCGGGGGCAACAATTTCCAGTCGTGCGTGAAGGCCTCGGCCGCCTTGCGACCGGCCTCGCCTTGGTCCGCCAAGCGCGGGGAATCCAAGTTGTAGACGTCCTTCGGGTCGCGGATCCGGGAAGCCGGGTCGCGGTGGCACTCGAGGCAGAACGCCATACTCAGCGGCTGCATATGCGTCACGGTGTCCATCTCGTTGACCTTACCGTGGCATTCCACGCAGGAGATGCCCTTATTCACGTGGGCCGCGTGGTTGAAGTAGGCGTAGTCGGGCGTCTGGTGGATCCAGACCCACGGCACCGGGGTGCCCTGCGCGTAGCTCTCGCGGACCGGCGCCAGCAGGGGGCTGTTGGTCTTGAGGATGCTGTGGCAGTTCATACACGTCTGCGAGGTCGGGACATTCGAATGAGCCGCCTTGTCGACGTGGGAATGGCAGTAGCGGCAGTCGAGACCCACCTCCTGAACGTGCTTCGCGTGGCTGAAGGGCACCGGCTGGACCGGCGCGTACCCCACCCGCGTGTACTTGGGGGTCATGTAGTAGTTCACGCCAGCGGTGGCGATTCCCGCGACCACGGCCAGATAGATGAGGATCTGGAGCGGCAGCTGGTTGGCCGACTTCGGGAAGAGTTTCGACATGAGCGGGAAAGGAGGCGGGGGCCGGGAGGGAAAATCGCCGCCGAGGCAAGAAGGCGCCGTTTGGCTTGTAAACCAAAAAGTCCCGACGCCCGGGCGGTCGCCGACTCATTAGCGGCACCGCCAGGGCGCGGCGATGGCGCTAATGCCGGGCCGGTCAGCGCCGATCAGCGGCGGGCCCCGCGGTGCAGCCGGCTCGCCGGCTTGACCGCGGCCGCCGCGGTCTCGGCGAGGGCCTTCTCGTCGAACAGCGCGGAATAAATGTACGGGAATCCATCGATCTTCTTCCGCTCCACGCTCACGCCCATATAGCGCTCGATCGACCGGGCGTCGCGGACGTCCTCCTCGGTCACCAACGTGAAGGCGTCGCCCGTGTTCTGGGCCCGGCCGGTGCGCCCGATGCGGTGCACGTAGTCCTCGGCGTTCTCCGGGACATCGTAATTGATCACGTGGGAGACGCCGGCGATGTCCAGGCCGCGGGCGGCGATGTCCGTCGCGACCAGCACCTCATACTTGCCGGTCTTGAAGCCCTGCAGGGCCTCGATGCGCTCCCGCTGGTTCCGGTCCGAATGCATCACCCCGACGGTGTGGCCGCTCTTCTCCAGCCGGTGCGCGATCCGGTCCGCGCCCATTCGGGTGCGGCAGAAGATCAGCACGCTCTTGAAATCGGTCTGTTCCAGCAGGAGCTGCAGCAGGTCAAACTTCTGCGTCGCCACCACCGGGTAGAAGGCGTGGGCCACGGTCTCCGCCGGCGAACGCACCCGCCCGATCTCGATCTTGACCGGATCCCGCAGGGCCCAGCCGGCCAGTTGCTCCAGTTCCGGGGGCAGCGTCGCGGTAAAGAACAGGGTCTGCCGCGCCTTGGGGCACTGCTGCACAATCCGGCGGACGTCCGGCAAGAAACCCATATCGAGCATCCGGTCGACCTCGTCGAGGACCAGGATATCGACGTTCGCGAGGCTGCAATTGCCCCGCTCCAAGTGATCGAGCAGACGGCCGGGCGTCGCGGCGATGATATCCACCCCGCGCCGGAGGTCGTCCTCCTGCTTGCCGTAGCCGACGCCACCATAGACGATCGTCACGCGCAGGTCGGTGAACTTGGCGTACTTCTGGAAGGCCTCCTCAACCTGCAGCGCCAGCTCGCGGGTCGGCTCCAGGATGAGGCAGCGGAGTTTCCCGTGGGTGCCGAGCCGCTGGATGATCGGGAGGGCGAAAGCGGCCGTCTTGCCGGTGCCGGTCTGGGCGGAGCCGATGACGTCGCCACCCTGCAACACCACCGGAATGGCCTGAGCTTGGATCGGGGTGGGCGTGACGTAGCCCATTTCTTGGACGCCAAAGGCGAGGGCATCGCTCAGGCCGAGGGCGGAGAACGCGGTCTCCATCTTCGGAATGTCCACCGGTGCCGTCGGCTTAACGTCGCCAGTGCGGGGATGATCGAAGGTCTTGTCGATCATCGGCCGCTCGGAGCGGGCGCCGCGCCCGCCGGGGCCACCTCCGCCGCCAGCGCCACGGCCGCCGCGGTCGCCCAAACGGCCCCGCCGGCCGCCACGCGGCCCGGCATCGTCGCGGCGCTCGTCGCGCGGGCCAACTTCGTCGCGGCGCGGCCGAGGGCCGGCGTCGCGGGCGGGTTCACCGGAGCGCGGACCGCGGGCGGGGCCGGAACCGCCGCGATCACGGCGGACTTCAGCACGGGCGGGACGGGGGGCGGAAGGGGAGGCGGCCGGGGCGCCGGAGTCGGCGGCGGGCGCCGGACGCGAGCCGGTGAGCTTGCCACGCAGCTTCGCAAACAAGTTCTTCAACATACGGATTAAACCGGCGAGCCTCGGGGAATCCCCGGCATTTGCAACCCCCGATCACGACGCCCGCCCCGGCGCTCCCCTCCTGCGGCAGGCTACAGCTTAGCCTGGATGCGATCCAGCAGCGTTCGCGATAGCTTCTCGTCGCCGAACACCCCCACGCGGATCCGGACCCGCGTCAGCTTCTCGCCGACGACGTCCTGCCGCACCTCGATCCGCTGGTCCGCGGCGTTGCGGACCACGGTCAGGGCGAGCAGGGCGTCCTTGTTCTCGCTGATGCGCACGAACTTCAGTTCCTCGATCGCACGATTCACCGCCTTGTTGGTCTGCTCGAGGTTCCCGCTGAGGGTGGCCTCGAGTTCCCCCCGGAGGTAGGCGACCGTGCCGGCGCCGGCGCCGGCGGCCACGATGGCGACGCAGCCGGAGCCGAGTCCGGCGAAAGTAAGGAGCAGGAGCGAGGCGGCGAGGGGCCGCGCGGAGCGGAGAGAGACGGAGTTCATCGCTCATTCGAGACCGGCACACCGGGGCCCCGGTTCCAAGGCTTAATCCCTTGCGTGGGGGGGGCCCTCCCCCACCCTCCGCGAGATGGCCGCCCCCGAAGAGGATCCCGCCGAAATCGAACGCGCTTACCGCCGGGCGCTCTTCAAGCTGATTATCCACCTCGGGTACGTCTTCCTGCTCTGCATCGGGGCCTTCGCGATCCGCAAGTCCTTCGGGCTGCCGCCCGCCTTCCTGACGATCGTGCTCGTGCTCGCGCTGGTCCTCTTCAGCCCGGAAATCTTCCGGTTTATGGTGCTCCGGGCTAAGGTGCAGCGGATCCGCGCGCGGGACTGACCTGCCCGCTTGCGCGGCGCCCCTTTCCCGCCTAGCTCGGCGGGATGGAGAACTTTACCTATCACAATCCGACTCGGATCCTCTTCGGCCGCGGCCAGATCGCCGGCCTGAACCAAGAGATCCCCGCGGGCGCCCGGGTGCTCCTCCTCGCCGGCGGCGGCAGCGTCCGCAATAATGGCGTGCACGCCCAAGTCCGCGCCGCCCTCGGCGATCGCGTGGTGCAGGAGTTCTGGGGCGTCGAGGCCAACCCGGACTACGACACCCTGATGCGCGCCGTGGAACTGGTCCGGCGGGAGCGCCTCGAATGGATCCTCGCGGTCGGAGGTGGCTCGGTGCTGGACGGCGCCAAGTTTGTGGCGGCCGCGGCGGGGCATGCGGGCGATCCGTGGGAAATCCTGACCAGCGCCGGAGCGAAGGTGACCGGAGCCTTGCCCCTCGCGGCCGTGCTCACGTTGCCGGCCACCGGCTCCGAGGCCAACGCCGCCGCGGTGATCAGCCGCCGGGCGTGGCGGGAAAAGCTGTTCTTCATCCACCCTTCGGTCTTCCCCCGCTGCTCCGTGCTGGACCCGGAGACGACCTTCTCCCTGCCGGAACGTCAGGTCGCAAACGGCATCGGCGACGCCTTCTGCCACGTTCTGGAACAGTACCTCACCCACCCGGCCGACGCGGCCGTGCAGGATGAGTTCGCCGAGGGTGTCCTGCGGATCTTGGTCCGCGAGGGCCCGCGCACGCTCGCCGCCCCGCGCGACTACGCCGCCCGCG